>JANNGV010000167.1:0-6852 GCA_031404055.1 Chloracidobacterium sp. | reverse complement strand
ATCGTGGGGATTCTCGTCTATTCCGGCACCCTCACCTTCACGGGACCCGACAGCCTCACGCTCCACTTCACACTCTCTGTTTACGGGCCCGAAGCAGGCCCCGTCATCGACGGCTTCCCTGACGCGGGAGCGTTCATAATGGAGATCCCGGGAAACACAGGGATCCTGAATCGTGTGGCGGCTCATTAGTCGACCACGAACTCACGGACCTGACCTCTCGGCCGCCTGAATCTGCTTTTCTATATTCCGTATGTCTTCCTGAAGCTTGGATTTGCGCTCAATGCTCAGCCGCACAGCGTCCTGATAGATCTTGCTCTCCGTCAATTCCGGAATGCTTGAGCCTTCGCCGCGGTTATTTGCCTGAACGGCAGCGCTATATCGGCCCTCAAGCTGCCGGCGGGTTTCCATCGACTTGATCCAAGTTTCGCTTAACCCCTGCAAACGGCTGGCGGATAGCTCCTGTCCCTTGTCCTGAAGCGGCATATCTTCCTGCCTCATGAATGAAATCAGCTCCGCTTCCTGGGTGGCGATGCTTTTTTCGAGTTCCTCGATCGAATTCGCAAGGTCTTCCTGCGCCTTCTTGGCACCCTGTGTCTCGCGTTCCGCGTCCTGCCGCCTGAAGGTTTCCGCCACCCCATTGGCGACGTTAGCCGCGAGCACCGGATCATAGGTTCTTACGCTTACGTTTACGAGGTTTGTACGTTCACGCTGTTCTACGGTGACGGGTAATTTGGACGCGTACAGTTCCGCTCTGGCTTCTTCCTCCGGCGTAAGAATTATTTTCTCTGGAATATTACCCGCCGGAGTGTCCGAAATGACCGGAAGCGACCTGGCTCTCTCAATATTGCTTTTTTCGCTTGAAAAAATTGAACGGATCGTTGCCCCGATCCCGCGATCCTGATCATTGAAAAGATTCGGATCGCGATATAAGCCCAATTCGATGACCACGGTCTTCATCAAAGCGGAGTTTTGAAGCAGTTTTAGCTGAGTGTTGTAATAATTAACGTCGGTTCCCAAATTGATGTTGATGGAATCTTTGGATGTTACCTTTGGCTTTCGCGGCTCGATCAGCATCTCGGTTGTCGCCTGATACTCAGCCGGCAGGCGGTACATGTAAAACGCGGACGCCGCCGTTACAATTAGCGTAAGAGCCAGAATGACGGGCAGGCGCTTGTAGATAACGTCGACATACTGCTTGATCGAGCGCTTTCCTTCAACCGCATCGTCATCGTAATATGTGGGGTACGCTGCGGGATATTCTCCTACAACCTCTTTCAATGCTGTCGTTCTCGGCAATGGGGTTAGCCGCTGATCTTCTTCCATACTGCTAAAACATCTCTCGAAAAATTAAGTGAGCTACGGTGAGCAACCTTTATTTATATCATAAATAAGCAGGATTTTCACCCTAACCGCCATCCGACGCGGCCAATTTGGCTTGCCAATACCACTTTCATGTCTCCGCGTCTTTCTCCGCGCTCTCCGCGTTAAAAAGCAGTTTAACGCAGAAAACGCCGAGTTTTGACGCGGAGAACTCAGAGATGTGCTCTCATTGTCACGTCAACGAACATTGATTGCCGGGGACCAATAAAAACCGTGTTTTTGTTTCGCCGGTAAGGCAAATGATATAATGATTAGTTCCCTATTTTTATAAAATTTTTGAGTAATAAGCTTGTATGGCCGCAATTTCCGCAAACGAACAAACTACCGCAAACCACGATTTCGACCTCGGCATTGTCGGGTTTCGCTACTCGGACCTTTTTGATGCCGTCAAACTGAAAGAGTTGGCGGAAAAGTTTTATCACGAGGTGTCTGAAAAGGATCCGCTGCTGCACGATTCGCTGACGAAATACATTACGGCACACGGTTCGGGATTTGAAAAACGGGTCGAATCCAAGATTCTTACCGATGCGGCACCCTATCTGTCGGACTTCATCGCACGCATGTTTGGGATCAGCCGTGAACGGACCGAGCTTGAGAACGAGATCCTCGTCCAAAACCCGATCTGGAAGTATAAGTTCTTTGTTCAGCGGCGGGCGATCAAGCAATTCAAGCCGGACGATGTGAAGGCTTTTGAATTAGGCGAGTTGGACCGTGCCTTGACAGAGCTCCGCTATAACGGCTTCGACGAAACGGTGATTTACGACGATGAGCTTGCTATTGCCAGCATCGCCGCAAAATTGCTCGATGCCGAGGATCTGCTTTCAAAAGATCTGGAACGGACCGAAGAGGTTCAGCAGACGGTCAACAACCTGCAAAAAGCCTTCGACAAACTGAAGGACAAAGTTTTCGGCAAAGTATTTTCGTCGTTCATCGTATCCGCTGAAGGAACGGGCGATCTCCTGTTGGTCAAGGCTGCGTTGATGCTTTTTGAAGCATGGTCGGCGAACGAATATTACGAACGCGAAAAGCGTTGGGCGAGCCTGAAGATCCCGCATCCGCTTGATTATCAAAATCTCGTACACCTCATTCACCCGGTCGAAGAGTTGCCGAATCTTATGCGCGGCAAGGAAGAGGAAATGCGTCGCCGCGACGGATTTAAGCTGACCGACGACCGCGGCACGATGCGCGAGGCCCTGAACGAGATCGACTATTGCTTGATCTGCCACGAACGCTCGAAGGATTCATGCTCGACCGGCCTCCGCGAGCCGGACGGAACGCCGAAACGCAATCCGCTTGGGATAAAAACCGAAGGCTGTCCGCTCGATGAAAAAATCTCGGAAATGCATCTGCTCAAAAAGCAGGGCGACCCGATCGCGTCGCTCGCGCTTGTCGCGATCGACAACCCGATGTGTGCCGGAACCGGTCACCGCATCTGCAACGACTGCATGAAGGGCTGTATTTTCCAGAAGCAGGAGCCGGTAAATATTCCGCTTGCTGAAACGGCTACGCTGACCGACGTGCTGAATCTGCCTTACGGTTTCGAGATATATAGCCTTCTGACACGATGGAATCCGCTGAACGCGCTTCGGCCGTATGCACTGCCCTATAACGGCAAGAATGTCATGGTCGTCGGCCTCGGACCGGCCGGTTATACACTGGCGCATTACCTTTTGAATGAAGGATTTGGCGTGGTTGGCGTAGATGGCTTGAAGATCGAGCCGCTGCCGCAGGATTGGACCGGCGATCTCGGAAAATCGTCACCGAAACCGATCCGGGATCTAAGCGAGATAACCGAGGAGCTTGATGAGCGAATTCTGTCCGGCTTCGGCGGCGTTTCCGAATACGGCATCACCGTTCGTTGGGACAAGAACTTTCTCACAATGGTCCAGCTGATGCTGATGCGGCGAAAGCGTTTCCGGGCCTACGGCGGAATTCGATTCGGCGGGACTTTGACGATCGAAGACGCGTGGAATTTCGGTTTTGATCATATCGCCATCGCAACCGGTGCTGGCAGGCCGACCATTGTGCCGATGAAGAACAATCTCATTCGCGGCATTCGGCAGGCATCGGATTTTCTGATGGCGTTGCAGCTAACCGGTGCGTTCAAAAAGGATACGCTGTCGAACTTACAGGTTCGCCTTCCGGCCGTCGTAATTGGCGGCGGGTTGACGGGCATCGACACGGCGACCGAGATGTTTGCATATTACCCGGTTCAGGTCGAGAAAATGCTTGAGAAATACGAGCAGATCACTGCCGAATTTGGCGAAGAGACTGTGCTGTCGAAGTTTGATGAAGAAGAAATTCGCGTATTGCAGGAATTTCTTGAGCACGGCAAAGAGATTCGCGAGGAACGCGAGCGTGCCGCTTCGACCGGCGAATCACCAAATTTTGTTCCCCTTATCCAACGCTGGGGCGGCGTTTCGCTGATTTACCGCAAACGGTTGCAGGATTCGCCGGCCTATCGGTTGAATCACGAAGAAGTCCAGAAAGCGCTTGAGGAAGGCATAAACTTTGTCGAATGCATGAACCCGGCCGAGGCCGTGCCGGATGAATATAACGCGATCAAGGCCCTTATATTCGAGCGGCTGGATTATGTTGCCGAAACCGGAAAATTTGAAAATACGGGTGAGATGGTCGAATTCCCGGCCCGCACTCTTTGTGTCGCCGCCGGAACCTCGCCAAACGTGATTTACGAAAAGGAAAAGCCCGGCACGTTTCAGCTGGATGAGTGGCGGCAGTTCTTTCTTCCTTACAAATTGGTGCGGAACGGCGACGGCGAACTGCACACGGTTCAGGCTGAAAAGGGAGAGACCGGATTTTTTACGTCGTACGAAAGCGAAGGCAAATTTATCAGCTATTACGGGGATAACCACCCGCAGTATGCCGGAAACGTGGTTAAAGCGATGGCGTCGGCCAAGCATGGGTACTTGAAAGTGGTCGAGCTTTTCGCTGAAGAACTGGCGACACGCGGACCGCTGCCGCAATCCGAACGCGATGCAATATTCGATCGGCTTGAAGCGACGCTCGATGAGCAGATTCGAGCATATGTCGTAAAGGTTGATCGCCTTACTCCGACAATAGTTGACGTGATAGTAAAAGCGCCTTTACAGGCCCGAAAATTTGAGCCGGGTCAGTTCTATCGCCTGCAAAATTTTGAAACGTCGGCACCGGTGATCGAAGGAACGCGGATGATGATGGAAGGCCTGGCGCTGACAGGTGCGTGGGTCGATGAAGAAAAAGGCCTCTTGTCGATGATCGTTCTCGAAATGGGGACTTCATCGCGCCTGTGCTCGCTCTTGCGCGAAGGTGAGGAGGTTCTCGTGATGGGTCCAACCGGAAGCCCGACGGAGATACCGGAAAACGAAACGGTGCTGCTGGCCGGCGGCGGCCTGGGCAACGCCGTGCTTTTCTCGATCGCGCGCGCTCTTCGCGACAATAAAAATCATGTTGTCTATTTTGCCGGCTACAAAGACGGTGCCGACCTATTCAAACGCGAAGAGATCGAAAAGGCGACCGATCAGGTTATCTGGGCAACCGATTACGGCAAGGAGATCCGCCCGATGCGCCCGCAGGACTCGCATTTTCGCGGCAATATTGTCCAGGCAATGGTCGCCTATGCCGAGGGTAGATTCGGCCAAACCAAATTGAGCTTGCTGGACGTGGATCGAATTATCGCAATCGGCTCCGACCGAATGATGAACGGCGTCCGCGAAGCCCGGCATACGACGCTGAAACCTTATTTGAAAGAAAATCACGTAGCGATAGGCTCTATCAACAGCCCAATGCAATGCATGATGAAGGAAGTCTGCGCCCAGTGCCTGCAGCGGCATGTCAACCCACACACGGGCGAGGAATTCTTCGTCTTCTCATGCTTCAACCAAGATCAGCATCTCGATTTTGTCGATTTCAAAAACCTGAACGAACGCCTGCGGGCCAACAGCATTCAGGAAAAGCTGACGAATATGTGGCTTGATCGAGTATTTAACAAAGAAAAGTTTGTTGAGCTCAAGTAATGGTTATCGCTGAATACTAACGAATGTAGACATCACGACATCACAACATTGATGCTTTGATGTTGTAAATTATGCTCACAGGCAGTATCATAATTTTGTCATGAGAACTACATTAACAATTGATGACGACGTTGTGTTTGGTCTTAAAAAGATTCAGGAAAGCGAACCGTCAAAGTCGTTTAAGCAGATTGTAAACGAAGCTCTTCGTCGAGGACTTAACGGTTCGTCTGCTAAACCTCGTAAACCCTTCAAGGTCATCGCCTATCCCCTCGGACTTCGCAAAGGCTTGAGCCTCGACAATATCGAAGAACTGCTTGATCAGGTCGAAGGGCCCAATCGTAAATGATACTTCCCGACGTTAATCTGCTCGTGTATGCTCACGACACCACCAGTGAGTTTCACGACTCTGCTGCCGCTTGGCTTAAAGACGCGTTAACAACACAGCAAGTATTCTTCACCTGGCATACAATCGCTGGATTTCTTCGTATTGTGACGAACAATCGAATCTACGAAAACCCATTGGACATGCCAAGGGCAATCCAAATCGTAGATTCGTGGCTGGCCCTCGACAGCGCTCATCTTGTATCCCTCAAAAAAGCCAACTGGCCCACCTTCGCAAAGATGCTCCTGGAAGCACAAGCAACTGGCAACCTAGTAATGGACGCCCATCTCGCCGCAATGGCCGCCTCGTGCGGAGCAACACTCGCCAGCACCGACCGCGATTTCACACGCTTTCCGGGGCTTCAATTTACAGATCCAATTGCTAAAACTTAAACGACTGTCTGTTTAGGAACAATACTTTACGGAGAGTTTTTTCTTCTAAAAGGATTGGTTCAAGAGCTTTCATGATTTTGCCGCCTTTCAAAGGTTTATGGCATTCTTTCGTTTCGCAACTCATAAAATCGTCGAGACCTAGTAGAAGTTGTCTGCACTCTTTACCATCGAATACTGTGGCGACTCCCCAAAATTCAGGACTAAAATCATCTATAGGTAGTTTCGGTTTTAGCGTTTCAGCCTGCTTCCAAGAAGAAGCCAAACTAAAAACCTTATCGTAAACGTCTAATTTAATCTCCTTCCGTTGGGTACGTTTTTCTATTTGTTCAACCGAATGATAATCGACTTGGACTGACTCCCAATAAACGGCGCGCGATTTGGTTCGAGCAAGCCACAGAGTGGTGCGTTCAGCGGCGTGAAAGTTGGGATGTTCGATTAGAACCCACGAGACAAGTGGTTCGCCTTTCCACACTCCTATCCACTTTTTTGCCGGCGGCTTGTTGTAGGTGGCGAACCACCGCCGAACCCAGTCGATCTTATCAATTTTGTTCTCCTCCATGACTATCGCGGCGCGACCAGCGTGTCTGGGCAGGAACCCACTCAAAAACGCTCCGCATCGTGTCTGTAGCAATCGGTGTGCCACCAATCGTCGCAATAAGCGTTGTGCTCGCCGTAAGCCGCACAT
>JANNGV010000166.1:0-6988 GCA_031404055.1 Chloracidobacterium sp. | reverse complement strand
CTCATTGCCAGATCAAGCGCTGCTTCCAAAGCCTTTTCTCCCCGCGTAGACGGTCGAGCAAGGGCAAGGCTCAAATTGATTATTAGCGCGCCGGCATGAATGCATTCGATTATTGCCGTCGCAAGCTCGGTGGGAGTCGCTCCGGGCATATGTTCGTTTCCGGAGGTTGTCTCGGTAAAGATCGGGCGTAAAAGAAGGGTGCAGTCGGGACAAATCGCTGGGGCTGGAGAATCTCGTTTCGCGGATAGGATCCCGGCTACAAAAGTTCCGTGCAGGCAGGCGGTGCTGTTGGCTTGAGTGCAGCTGGCACCGCTGCCGCCCGGGATTTCACGGATGTTTTTCCCTTCCAGATCGGCATGCTGCACAGCCACAGGCCCATCAATGAGCCCAACTTTCACGTCAGGGCTGCCTTTCGTGAGGGCCATCAGTGCTGTGAGATTAACTAATTCCAAAGGGCCCATAAGGCCTATCCCCTTTGTCTAAGTCAAAAACGAACGACATGCGCTCCTTATGAGCGGACGGCGTGGTGCAAACCTTAGCGGAAAATGCTACCAATATATAGATTGGTGACGGGGAAAGCAAGAAAAATTTGCATAACTTTTTTGGTGCAGGTTCAATAAACTATCGGATAAAGTTACTGCTGACATTATTGATTGACACGGAATGGGTTCAACTTCAGTTTTGTCCTCCGTGTTGAGCAATCAGGAGCATTGCCGGTTCACTGACGAAAACCTTTGCGTGAAATTGCTCGCCCCAGCCGAGAGGCGTCACATTGCGGTATTCAAACAGCGTTTCAGTGTCGTATCTTGGGGCGTAACCCGGGTGGAGTTTTTTTCGCAGCGAGGCACGAATATTCGGATCGGCGCCGTTAGCGAGCAGAAGTTCGGTGAACGGGGCGGATTGGTCGCGGCCCTGATAGTTCATCCAGAAATTCGGCTGCGAAACTACGGTGCAGAAGAGCGGCGTGTGGCCGCCGAAGCCGTCGGCATCGAAGGCCGCTTTTGCATTCACATCCGCGCCTTTCTCGATAAGCCATTTTGCGATCTCGAATTCATCGTAATCGGCGCATAGGTGCAGCAACGTTGTGCCTTTGAGCGGTGTCCCTTGAGTAGCTTGAACCTCATCATGGCAGCCCATATCGGGCGGATAGATCTCTTCGTGCGAGAAGGTTTGGTTAAGCACGGGCGGATCGCGCTCTATGTGAGCTTCGAGCAGATCAACGCGGCCGCGGTGAAGTGCCATGACGGGCGTGTCGGGAAGTGCGAGGCCGTGGGCGGCGTACATTTCAAGGATGGCGTGCTTGGCGGACGGATTGCGGCTGTCGGTTTCGAGCACGACATCAACGGGAGCAAGCCGCTGGCCGTCGGTATTGTATACTCGTACCCCCATTTCAAACATCAGGGCCGTGCCCGATACGCTCAGCGTGTAGGCCGGGCCGCTCAAAACATCATCAGAAATCGGTGGCGAACCCATGAGTCTATGAATCAACTTCGCCGTGTCGATCTTGCTTTGCAGAGTCGCACGGTCGAGAGCGTGCATGTGATCCTTAGCTCCTAAATCGTGAAGCATATTGATGATCTTTTTGCGGCCGAGATTTGCCGCGTAGCTCATCGGCGGGCCCCAATTGCATTTCTCGGTACCGCGAGCATTTTCATGGATGAGGCCTGGGTGCTTTGTGACGAGATCGCGTACCGCATCCACATCGTCCTTCCAAATGGCGTCGATGAGATTGCATGCCTGAACAAGACGCGGCCAGCTTGTGATGCCGTAGCTGCGAGCGAGGGCAAACTGGGCGTCGGCTAGTATCGCTTCAACAGGCGGAACCGGTTTCGGATGGTTTCTGTTGAATTCGTCAATCGCGTATGAATTGCCGCTGCGGACATCGCGGAGCAAGTCTTTAGCCTGATGTTTTAGCTGATCGAGATCGGGACGAACGGGAATGTGACGGTCGGACATAACGAGCCTCCTTTAAGTTTTGCCCGATGTCCGCATCGCCGGGCGAAAGGAGGTTCGCATATGGAACCTGCGTATTAAGAAAATCGCTCAGGTGGACTCGGTCCTGTCCGCGGACTGGTGGCGGCCTACACGCCCGGAAATAGAATATCGCCGGGAAGAGTTCACCGTCAAGCTTTCATAAGTTCGGCAACTGGCTTGGCGTCAGATTAAGTCCGGCCTGTTTTTCGACCGCTTTATTGGCGGCCAGCATTATCTTTTGCAACGCCCGTATTGCTTTGGGGTCGGTCGTTCCGGCGGTAACATGCTCGCATTCTTCAAGCAGGTGCGGCACTTCATCCGCGGTATATTCGACTCTTACATCCGTATCGCGGGCACGGCCGATGAGCGGATAATTATCCATACGCTCATTGAAAAGCTCCCAATACATTGCGGTTTGCTGCTCGATGTCATCAGCCTTAATTGTCTCCCAACGAGGAACGCCGATTCCTTCAAAATACAAGGCCTCGATATCTTCGGGATTGATGTCATAACCGACATAGGAATTCTCCGTCCCGCCCGCGAGGAAGATAGACAGCGAGCCTTCGCCCTTTTGCTCCAGGATAAACTGCTGCTCTAAATCGTTGACCGGCGACGCTCCATTTTCACTCATTATGGTAACCACCTCTCTTTAAAATTCTGATGTCGTTGATAATAGGATTGATCGCCAGTATTATCAACGCCAGTATCTCAATTCACGTGTTTTTAAAACGATGATTGTCACCAAATTCGGAAAACTGTTATTTCTTTTACTTGTATTCGGGCTGTCTGCCGGAACTTTCGCTCAAGTAACGTCGGCGAAAGCTGAGTTGGGATCGCAAACCGCAAAGAACGGATTCAGAAACGAGGATGAGATAGCCGCCAAGTTCAACAGTTGGACGACGGATGCGGAAGCTCGCGTTTGGCTTGCTTTTATGGGCAGTAAGCTCGCCGATATCGAATCTGTTCTTGCCACAAAGCCGCATGGCGAAAAGGCCGACATTCAGGTAAAGATCAAGACAAAATCAGGCGAAACGGTCGAAGGCATCTCGATCAAACTGGTCAGCAGCCCGACTGGGTTTAATCAGATCGATAAACGCTGGCTGTCGAATTATGTCAAAATGTGGAGGATGCCGGCTGATGTCGAGGCCGCGTTGAAATTATTTGTCGGCGAGGTGAAGCCGAATAAGAAATCGCGTCAAGCAGGCAGGATGTACATTAACGAATTTGACGCCGATACACAAAAAAAGATTGTCGATTTAGTCTCCGCGAACAAGACGGAGATCGTGTCGGATCTGTTCAAAGGAGACGGCCAATTTAGTGCCGGCTGGATGATGGTGGCCCTAAAGTCAGAAGCAAAACCGCGTTGGGTCTTGCGGCGGATCGATTACGTCATCAAATTCTACGGTGACGGTCCCGTCGAGATAACACAGCAGGGAAACCTAAAGATCGGCCGCATAACCATGCAGCGAAAAGGCGGCGACGGCGGCCGAGTAACGGCGAAAATGCTGCAGTTCAAAATCAATCCAGCACTACTTTTCGGGAGCAAATGAGATTTTCGCGCAATCAGATAATTGGATCGCTGATCGTGCTGGTAACAATTTTGGCGATAACGTTTGTTCGAGCATATTTCTGGTAGACTGGATTTGGTTAATTGAAAAATCCGCCTTCAAAATACAAATGAAACAAATAAAAACCTTAGTAATTTTATTAGCGACGATGATCTTGTTGAATTCGGTGGATGTCGCGGCTCAAGCGAAAAAAGCAGTAGAGCAGATCTCCGGCGGAATTGTTAACGGCAAGGCGGTCTTATTGCCAAAGCCGATGTATCCCGAAGATGCTCGAAACGCCAGGCTGAGCGGTACCGTTAAGATACAAGTATTGATAGATGAAGGCGGCGCGGTGATCTCGGCCATCGCCATTAGCGGGATTGAGCACGTTTCTCTTAGACTGGCCGCTGAAGATGCCGCGAGGAAGGCAACATTCTCTCCGACGAAACTTTCCGGGCAGCCTGTAAAGGTAAGAGGTGTAATCGTTTATAACTTCGACGCGGAAAAGAGCAATGAGGAACGACTCAGGATTATGGCCATCGCAACGTTCATGTCTATCTCCCGAAACTTTGCTTCAGATCTTAAGAAATTTGATGAGATTTTCGAAGGAACAAATATGTTTCAGGAGGCTGTTCCTGAGTTCCCCGAGTTTGCAAAAGAACTGAAAACCCTAACGTCGCTTGAAAGATTGACCACAGATAAAAGAGTTGAAGCCATTGACAACGCTTCCGTCGCCATCAGAGCCAAGCTAGGTCCGTCGGATGTATGGCAATTTGATGTTGGGGAAACCTTTGGAGAATTGCTTGGTCAATTTATGCAATTGGTGGAGGTGCCGGGAACCCAGCCGGATCTCACTAAACTGGACGAGTCGTCGATCAAAATAAAACTTGGTAAGATGAAGGACCTGACCTATTCGGCACCATCTGATTTTCCGAAAGATGTATTGGAAAAGATGAAGACGTTCGTCGAAATGTCAGAACGCAAGGATCTGATGACCCTGGAAAACTCGCGGGAACTGCTTTTGAAAATGATGTCTATTATCGAAACAGTTTCACCAGATTCAACCAAATAATAACGATTATTCGCGTCCACCCATCGTTGGCTTGTCGGCCATATAAAAAGCGATCCTTCCGCCGTTTACTATTTCCGCGTGCGTTAGATAATTTCTTTGCAGCGTAGTCCCGTTAACGACAACACGTTTTACGTAAACGTTTTTGCTGCTTTGGTCTATTGCTTCTATCGAGAGAGTTTTGCCATTCTCCAACCGCAAGACCGCAGTCTTTACAACCGGGCTGCCTAACGCATATTGATCCGAACCCGGAGCCACCGGATAGAATCCCAATGCAGAAAATAAGTACCAGGCCGACATCTGGCCGCAGTCGTCGTTGCCGCCGAGGCCGTCGGGTGTCGGGCGGTATTGGTTTTTGAGGATCATTCGAACGCGTTCCTGCGTTTTCCACGGGTCGTCTGTCCAGTTGTAGAGGTAGGCGGCGTGATGTGCAGGTTCGTTACCGTGGACGTAATTTCCGATGATGCCTTCGCGAGTAATGTCCTCGGTTTCGGCAAAGAACTCGTCTGGCAGGTGCATGGTGAAAAGCTCGTCCATGTGCGCGGAGAATTTCGCTTTGCCGCCCATCAGTTTGATCATTTCATCTGGATCGTGCGGTACGTAAAGACTGTAGTTCCATGCGTTTCCCTCGATAAAACCCTGATCGTGCGTTTGCAGTGCGTCAAATTTTTCGCGGAATTTGCCGTCGCTCATTTTCGGCCGCATAAAACCGGTCGAGGAATCGTAAACGTTTCTCCAATTCTCTGAACGCTTGCTGAACTCCGCGAAGATGTCGTTTCGATTGAGCTTTTTCGCCACTTGAGCTATGCACCAATCGTCATATGCATATTCGAGCGTTTTTGAAACGGACGACGAATTCTTGTCTTCGGGAACGTAGCCGAGCTTTATGTAATATTCGAGGCCGTCGTAGTATTTCGTTCGCGCGGTCTGGGCTATGGCGTCGAGGGCTTTATTCGCGTCGATGCCTTCGACATTGCCTTTGACGATCGCGTCGGCAATAACCGAAACGCTGTGATAGCCGATCATGCACCAATTCTCATTCGCGTAATGCGACCAGACCGGCAGCATTTTATGTACGCTTTGATCGTAATGAGCCATCATCGAGCGGATCATGTCGCGGTTGCGTTTGGGTTGGATGATATTGAAAAGCGGATGAAGGGCACGGTAAGTGTCCCAGAGCGAAAAGGTTGTGTAGTTGATGAATGAAGCCTGCTCGCCGGATGCGGAAGCCCGCGCGTTAGCGAGGGCGTAATGTTCAACATTCAGATTACGCCCTTGCTCACGCCCGGGCCTCTGCAATGCGTTGTGGACGTTTTGATCGAGGCCTTTGTATTTGCCGTCAACGTCCATATAAACCGTGGGTGAAAGAAACGTGTGATAAAGGGCCGTGTAGAAATTGACCATCTCGCCTTCGTCAAGCGTCGTTACAGCTATCTTGCTGAGTTCGCGATTCCATTCAGCCTGGCTTTCGCGTTTTGTGCGTTCAAAATCCCAATGTGGAATTTCAGATCTCAGATTTGAAATTGCCCCGCTTGTCGATACCGGAGACAATGCAAATTTTATTTTTACCTTCTCGTTCGCCGCCGTGTCGAAATCGAAATAGGCACGTATCTGTTTGCCGGCCATTTCCGGGAAGTTTTTTGTCTGATCGAATTTCCGCCAAAAGCCCTTGTAATCTTCGTTGCCAAAGTTTTTGAATCCGTATGACTTAAACGGCTTTGAAAATTCCATCGCGAAATAAACGGTCCGCGTGCGAGCCCAGCCGTGGGTCTGGCGATACCCGACGATGGTGTGGTCATTCTCGACGCGAACGAACGTCCAGACATTCTTGTCGTCGTAGTTGTAGATGCCATGCATCAGATCGAGAATGATGTGGGAGCTGTCGGATTTAGGAAAAGTATATTGATGAAAACCGACGCGCGTGGTCGCGGTCATTTCGGCAAGGATTCTATCGTCTTCTAAAAGGACTTTATAATACCCGGCCTCGGCGGTCTCATTCGCGTGCGAAAATTTAGACCGGAACCCTGTTTGCGGATCGTCCTTGCTGCCCGGCACAAGCTGCAGCTCGCCGACCGTCGGCATAATCAGAAAATCACCGAGATCGGAATGACCGGTCCCGCTAAAATGCGTGTGCGAAAATCCGACAATCGATGAGTCGTCGTATTGATAACCCGCACAATATTTATATGCGTCCTTGTTATATTTGCCGCCTACATTGTGTGGCTGCTGATCGGTATCAGGCGAAAGTTGGACTGAGCCGAACGGCACCGTAGCACCCGGATATGTGTGGCCCATTTTTTGGGTGCCGATCAGCGGATTGACGTAACGGATCGGATTAATATTCTGCTGGCCGCTGATCAAAAGGTGCGAGAAAAACAGTACGAGAACGGCGTATATT
>JANNGV010000165.1:0-9453 GCA_031404055.1 Chloracidobacterium sp. | reverse complement strand
GGTTCGTATTCATAGCTCGTCACCTGCGTGCTGCTCCACCCGTGCGGAACGATGCCGCCGCGGCGTGTTTCGGTGTACTCTAATATTCCGCTTTCATCGACGACGAATTTGATCTCGATGAATTTCAGCCGCACCGCGTCGCGTTCGGCCGAGCCGGCGTCGGCAAATGTCGCACGGCGCGTATAGATTTTAAGCTTCGCATCTTTCGGGTCCGTCTCAGCCAGGTATTCGTATTCGCCATGCGGGATCGCGAGCATTCCGGTCTTCGAGCAATCTTTCCCTGACGTTTTCCTGCCCTTATTCCCGTCCCGGCAAAAGAACTGGTCGCCGATCTCGACCGCATCATTTATCGACCTGGAATCGCCAAACTCCTCAGTCACCTCAATCTTCTTCGCGTCCGGCCCGGCAAATTCAGAAATGATCCTGCGCGTGCCCTTCAACTCCGCTCCGTTGTAGAACTTCTCCATAGTTAGAACCTGCCGTTCCCTCGCCGCCGCCGACGCCAACGCCTTAGCAAACGCAGTATTATAATCGGGCTCGGACGATCGCTCGGTCTGTGCGTTAGCGACTGACGCACAAATAAAAAATGCCAGTGCGAAAATGAACAACAATGCCGCTTTCATCTTAATGCCTCCAAATTCGTAATCAGCGTTTTTGTTTGCTGGTTAATCTCCGCCTGCCGATCCCGCAACTCTTGCACCTTTTCAGCCGGAGCCTTCTCCACAAAACTCGCATTCGATAGTTGGCCGTTTAGACGCTGTAGTTCCACATCCAACTTATCGATCTGATTTTGCAGACGCTCGCGCTCCTTGTCGAAATCGATTAGGCCTTCGAGCGGCACGGCGATCTCGGCTCCGCCGGTCAGGACGGCCTTTGCCGATGCTTTCGAAACATCGAGTGCATTTCCCAGAACAATCTTATCAGCACGTGCAAGCTTTTTTATCTGGGCCTCGTTTGCCGTGAATATCGACTGCATTTCCGGGCTGGCGGCAACGTGGATCGATAACAGGTCTCCCGCTTTGATGCCCATCTCAGCGCGGATGTTGCGTACCTTGGTGATCAGCTCGATAACGGACTGCATTTCGCTCTCGGCCTTTTCATCGATCAACGCATCATCGCCCGCCGGAAAGTTCGTCAGCATAATCGTCGGACCCGCGGAACTGTACGCAAGATTGTGCAACGCATTCGAAACGCCGGGAAGCTTATGCCAGAGATCTTCGGTCAAATATGGCATAAAAGGGTGCAGCAGCCGCAGGGCTTGATCAAGTACAGAGAGAATACGCGAACTGGCCGCCACGTCACCCGCCGTGATCTCATCCTTTTTTAGCTCGATATACCAATCACAAAAATCGTCCCAGAAAAAATGGTAGAGAAGCTGAACGGCCTCGTGAAACTGGTACGTGTCGATAGCGCGGTTGACCGCTTTCGCCGTTTTGTTCAACCTGGAAATTATCCATCTGTCCGCCAGCGAAAAAGTATCTTCTCCGCGTCTCTGCGTCTCTGCGTTGAAAGTACTCCCCAAATCTACGAAAGCACCTTCCGAATTCATCAAACAAAACCGCGTCGCGTTCCAGATCTTGTTTGCAAAGTTGCGGTATGTTTCGACACCGATGTCGTTCCATTTAATATCGGCGCCGGTCGCGATAGACGCCAGATAAATGCGCGTTGCGTCCACACCGAATTTATCGAACATCTCAAGCGGGTCGACGCCATTGTTACGAGATTTGGACATCGGTTTGCCGTCTTTGCCCAGCACCGTGCCGGTGATAATTACATCTTCGAACGCTTTCTCGCCAGTGAATTTCTTCGTCAGCATTATCATCCGCGAAACCCAAAGGAAGATAATGTCGCGACCGGTGACGAGGACGTCGGTCGGGAGGAACACGCCAAGGTCGTCGCCTAAGTCAGAACCGGGAGCGGTAGCGACTGGGTTCTTCTCGGTCGCGCCCGAGAGAACCACCCCGTCAGCCGACCACCCCGGCGACGAAGCGTCGCCCCCCCTCCTCAAACCAGGAGGGGAGCTAAATCCTGCCACCTCTGCTTCGTAAAGAGGGGAGCTTTGATTGTCACCGGTCCACCCGAAAGTTGAAAATGCCCACAAACCAGACGAGAACCACGTATCTAAGACATCCTGGTCCTGCGTCAGTTCCTTGGTGCCGGCCTTTTCATAGGCTTCATCGGCAGCGCGGGCAACAAACACATTGCCGTCCTTGTCGTACCAGGCTGGTATCTGGTGCCCCCACCAAAGCTGGCGCGAGATGGTCCAGTCCTTCAGGTTCTCAAGCCATGCCGTGTAAACCTTTTCATGCGGAATCTGCGGCGAAAAATGCGGCACGCCTTCGCTTTGCATAAGCTCGAGGGCGATGTCGCGCATTTCGTCCATTTTGACAAACCACTGATCCGACAGAATAGGCTCAACGATTGTCTTGCAACGCTCGCAGACGGGTAACGTTATCTCGTAATCCTCAATCTTTTCGAGCAGTCCAAGCTCTTCAAACCGCTCGACGACCTTTGCCCTCGCAACAAACCGGTCCAATCCCTTAAAATCCGGCCCGGCCTCGGCGTTCATCGTCGCGTCTTCATTCATCACAAGCAGACGCGATAAATTATGACGCTCGCCAACCTGATAGTCGTTCGGGTCATGCGCGGGCGTAATCTTGACGGCTCCGGTACCGAATTCGGCATCGACGTACTCGTCGCCAATGATTGGGATCTCGCGGTCCGTAAGCGGTAAAAGAATCGTCTTGCCTATCAGGCTTTTGTACCGTTCGTCCTTAGGATTTACAGCTACTGCGGTATCGCCCAACATAGTCTCTGGGCGAGTTGTGGCGACGGTCAGGAAACTCACTATTCCGTCTGCCGAAGTGGCTGCCTCCGCTCCAACCACCCCGTCTGCCGAAGCGGCATCCACCCCTCCTAAGACAGGAGGGGAGTTGGGAGGGGCTTTTATCGGATACCGCAAATAGTACAGCTTACCGTCTTTTCGGGTCTCTTCTTTTACTTCCAGATCGGACAGAACGGTCTTGTCCTTCGGGCACCAGTTGACGATCCGCAAGCCTTTATATATCCAGCCTTCTTCATAAAGCGTGCAGAAAACGTTTCGTACGGCGGTCGAAAGGCTTTCATCCATCGTGAACCGCTGGCGTGTCCAATCGACCGACGCACCTTCACGTCGCATTTGCTCGGTTATTGTGTTGCCGTATTGCTCCTTCCAGGTCCACGCCCGGCGTACAAACTCTTCGCGTCCGATATCGGTAGGCTTTTTGTGTTCGTCTTTTTTGAGCTGTTCGACGACCTTTCGCTGCACTGAGATACCCGCGTGATCGGTACCGGGAAGCCACAATGTTCTATATCCCTGCATCCGCTTTCGCCGAATCAATACGTCCATTATCGTGTGCTGCAAGGCGTGGCCCATGTGCAGACTGCCGGTTACATTCGGCGGAGGAATGACGATCGAATATTTCTTCGCTTCGGGATCTTGGTTGATCTCGGGCGCGAAAAACCCTTCGGATTCCCATCTTTGGTAGTGATGCTCTTCGGCTTGTTTGGGGTCGTAGGCTTTGGCGATTTCCATAATGTAAAACTCTAATACTAAATCAAAAGCGGCTAGTTTTCATCCAGCTAACGAAAACTAACCGCGCAAATTGTTCTGCATTTAGCAAAATGCCGCACCTAATACTTTTCGGCCAACTTTTCTACCACTTTTTGGACGATAAGTTCTATCAATTCAGGCGAGAGACTGACGACTTGCGTATTGCTTCCCGCGTCCGCCGCCTGTTCAACCGATACGAATTCGTACGACTTGCCGTTTGGTATTTCAGGCAGCTCAAGCAGATCCAACTCGTCAAACCGAAGGTTATCGGATGCGGTATCTCTCTTCTCAAAGCTTAAAGTTTCGGCCGACGAAAACGAGTGCATGGAATTCGTGTCATTCACACTATCACCGGCATCGTCCGACACTGCATAAAGCTCGGCTGGCTTTTCAACGGATTCTTCTAACTGAACTTCGCCGAATCCGGAAGCTTTGAGTTCGGTCGTGGATTCGGGCCCTTCGATAAATTCATCAATCTCGTCAGGATCGAAAAAACTAGCATTCGCCAGCGAATCTATATCCGAATCGGCATAGCTTGTTTCGATCATCTCGTCGTCAATTCCGTCGTCGCCAAATTCGACACCAAGGTCGTCACCTTGAGGTATTTCAACCGTTTCAACAAAACTCTGTGTGTAAAGGTTGTCTATGTCCGCGGTGTCCGGCTGTTTAGCCTCACTTACGTCGTCGGCCGGCGGCGTTCCATTTTCGAGAAGATTGTTGACCGTCGCGACCAATTCGGCAATCGAGCTGAACGGCTTGGTTAAATAACCGTCGGCACCCACACGATCGGCTTCTTCCTTATCAAACGGCTCAAAGGAACCAACCAGCAGAACGACCGGCACATGCTTTGTACCCTCGTTGCCGCGGATCACCTCGCAGATCTGATAGCCGCTAAGGCCTGGCATATTTACGTCAGCCAGCACAATGTCCGGCTGCACATCGTCAATGCTTTCGACGGCCGCGTCACCATTGCCGAACGTGATCACCTCAATGCCTTCGTCGGCAAAAGTTAAATTGACGACCTTTTGAATGGTGATCGAATCGTCTGCTAGCAAAAGCCTGCGTTTTGACACGTTTGAATATGCTCCTTAATCTGTGAACAACGGTCTTCTTATTTCCTGAAAATTATCATTTAGCGGCCTTCCCGTCAAGAAAACCAATCTCTTGATAGTCGCTTAAATCAATGTTGCTGAAAAACGTACGTGTGTTCTTTGTGCAAAATTTTGTGGTCTTTGTGTTAGAAAAAAGAGTTTTATCACAAAGATCACCAAGCGAAGAACACAAAGATCACAAAGGGAAAAAGCCTATTTTTTCGAAAACACAGAATTAAGACACTACCGATCTCTTTGCTTCCGCAAATTCACAAGTTCCGCCGCCAACCTGATTGCCGCTTTCATGCTCGACGCGTCCGCAACGCCCTTTCCCGCAATATCGAACGCCGTGCCGTGATCCACCGAAGTGCGGATCAGCGGCAAACCCAGCGTCACGTTCACGGACGAGCCGAACGAAAGCGATTTGACCGCGATCGTTGCCTGATCGTGATAACACGCTATCACCGCATCAAACTCTCCTGCGAAACCCCGCAAAAATATAGTGTCCGGTGAATAGGGACCCGTAACATCGATTCCGAGATGACGACATTGTTCAATCGCCGGTACGATCTCACCAGCCTCTTCGGTCCCGAACATTCCCTGTTCAGAAGCGTGCGGATTCAGACCGGCGACCGCGATCTTGATCTCGCGGCTTAAAAGTTTCGATAACTGATCATTTGAAAACTGTATAAGCTTAACCAAACCGTCTGTCTTCACCAATTCGATAGCATTTCTCAGAGACACATGTGTGGAGAGAAGCACGACCCGCAGCTTTTCAGCAAAAAAGCTCATCGCAAATTCTTGCGTTGCAGTCAGTTCGGCAAGAAATTCGGTGTGTCCCGGAAAATCGTAACCGCCGAGTGAGATGGCTTTTTTGCTAATCGGTGCGGTCGCTATCGCATCAATCTCATTTCGCTTCCAGAGATCCACGGCAGCCTCGATATATTCAGCCGAAGCTTTTCCGGTAACAGCTGCGTCCAGACCTAATACTACCGTTTCAGGCAAATTTCCGAGATCGATAACCTCGAGCCGAACGCCTTGGTTGTTAACGCCGCTTCCAAACTCAATAAGATCCAGATCCAGACTTAAATCGACAACGTACTTCTTTAAGAATCTTACATCGCCGATCAAAACCGGTCGGCAAACCGCAGCCAGGTCTGCATTCGCAACCGCCTTCAGCGATATCTCCGGCCCGATCCCCGCAGCGTCTCCGATCGTGATGCCAACAACCGGAAGATTCGCCTTACCTTCGAAAGAATCAGAATTCATTTACCACAATGTTACGACAATGACCTGTTCCGTGCATTGAGTCCGTTAAGAAAAAGATCCTTATCAATTAAAAACCCGGCCGCACACGTGTCAGCCGGGTTTTATTTTAGGACAAATTATACTATTTCAAATTCCAGATTCCAGATTCCAGATTCCAGTTCTCCGTTCTCCGTTCTCCGATTTACGATTTACGATATGTGGTAAAAACCACAGAATCTCGAACCGATCAATCCGCTTGCCGTCTAATAAACGTCGGGACATCCAGATTTTCTTCATTGGAAGAACTAGATGCACTATAGGCCGATGACGCTCCGGCTGCTGTGAATGACTCCATCGGCTTTGGCAACGGCATCATCGACTGCACCATGCTGTCGAATCCAGTAGCGATTACAGTAACTTTGATCTCGTCGTCCATTCCAGTCTTAATTACATTGCCCCAGATGATGTCCGCGTTGTCATCCGCTTCTTCCTCGATCATTCCGATAGCGTCTTCGATTTCGCCAAGTGGCATATTCTCGCCGCCTGTCACATTGATCAACGCCGCTTTTGCACCGGTGATCGAATTCTCTTCAAGCAATTTATAATCAAGCGCTGCTCGCATAGCCTTGGACGCCGCATCTTCACCGCTCGCCGTGCCAATTCCCATCAGTGCAACGCCGCGCCCTCGCATAACCGTTTTGACATCGGCAAAATCGAGATTAATAATGCCGGGCGTTATGATCAGATCGGTGATTCCCTGAACGGCCTGAAGCAAAATATCATCCGCCCGCCTGAATGCGTCCATCAGCGTAATCCGCTCTTCAACCTCGCGAAGCTTCGAATTCGGGATCGTGATGATCGTATCAACGCAGCCGCGAAGCTCGGCCAGACCTCTCTCGGCCTGAGCCATGCGCTTTTTGCCTTCGACGGTGAACGGCTTGGTCACAACGGCAACGGTCAACGCTCCCAGTTCAATCGCAAGCGAAGCGACCACCGGCGCGGCCCCGGTTCCCGTGCCGCCGCCAAGCCCGGCAGTGACGAAAACCATGTCGGCGCCTTCAAGAACATCCAGAAGTTTCTCGTGGTCCTCGAGCGCCGCATCGCGGCCGACGTCAGGATTCGAGCCCGCGCCTAGACCACGTGTGGATTTGCCGCCAAGCTGTATCTTCATCGGCGCCCTTGACGCGTTTAACGCCTGAAGGTCGGTGTTCGCGACGATAAACTCAACTCCCTGAACCCCAGCTTCGATCATCCGGTTCACGGCATTGCCCCCGCCGCCGCCAACTCCGATCACCTTGATCCTTGCACCCGTGATCGGCGGTTCATCGATAAAAATCTTAATTCCGTTATTTTGCATTTGAAGACCTTCCGTACTCAATATCCTAAGTCCCCGATTAAAGAGAGTTTACCTAATAAATAGAAATGCGATGCTTTGTGAGCGAGTTGCTGAATCAACTATATATTGTGCTAACGGGAGCAAAGCATACAACGATTTGTGGTAAAAAGCCAGCCGGCAAGTTACATTTACCTAAATTTGTCGCGAAAATGTTCGAACCATTCCGCAACTTTTCGCGTCGGCGATTTTCCGCCGTTCTGACTATCGCGAATCTGCGACCTCATCGACGATAACGCCAACCCGCAGCTTACGGCCCACTCCGGCCCGCGGACCTGTTCGGCCAGCCCGCCAAAGTATTCCGGCTCAAGATACCCGAGCCGCGTCGGGGCATCGAAAACCTGTTCGGCGATCTCGACCATTCCGCGAGCTATCGATCCGCCGCCGGTCAATATCACGCCGCTCGATATTTGCGCCCGTTTCCCTATCACTTCGTGAGCAATATGCTGCAGCAGCTCGACTGCCCGAGGCTGCATGATGTCGCAAAGGATTTCTTTGGTCAGACCTCGGGTTTCCGTCCGGCCGACGGGCATTATCTCGATAAGTTCCTGCCTTTCGTCGTCGTCCATCAGGAAAGACCCGACGCAGCCGTGAAGGTGTTTGATCTTGTTCGCCTCCTGGATCGAAACCCGCAGGCCGACGGCAATATCCTTCGTAAAATGAAGTCCGCCAAACGGAAAAACCGCTGTGTGCTGGACCGCTCCGCGACCGAATATCATCATGCTTGTGATCTCAGCTCCGATGTTTACAAGAGCGCAGCCGTATTCCTTATCGTCATCCGTCAGCGTGCTTTCAGCAGCGGCCAGCGGTTCGAGCATCATTCGCTCAACTTCAAGGCCGGCCCGCTTTACTGCTTTATTCAGATTCTGCCTGCCCGCGCTTGGTCCTATAACAATATGCACCAGCGATTCGAGCCGGGCACCCGTCATACCGACAGGTTCGGTAATGCCGTCCTGGCCGTCGATGATAAATTCCTGCGGCAACCTGTTGACGATTTCCCAACCGGCCGGAAGCTGCATTGCGCTTGCAGATTCTATTGCCCGTTCGACGTCCTCTTCGGTGATCTCGCGGCCCGCTCCGGCAACGGCAACGACGCCGTTTTTGTTCTCACCGCGAAAATGCTCGCCCGACAGGTTAACTACGGCTGACTGGATATCAAGCCCGCTGACGCGTTCCGCTTCGCCGACGGCTTTTCGAACAGATTCCGCAACACCTTCGGCCCCGGTGACGATGCCCCGCCGCAACCCGCGCGAATCCGCCTCGCCTATGCCGATGATATTCATCCTGCCGTTGTCGGATGGCTCGCCGACGACGCAGCGGACTTTGCTGGTGCCAATATCGAGACCTATCGCGTGGATTTCCGGATTCATATGCTGTGTATTTACCGCTACTGTGCCGCTGTTTGCCCGACTCCTTGGGTTCGTCTTGACGACAGGATCATGTTTTGACCGACCAGATCGACTGCGTCAAACATCTCACCCTTTCCGACGATCGCGCTGATGCCTTTTCTGAGATGCTCGCCAAATGCGTCCTTGCCAAGAGCGATCGAAACCGGCATTCCCGAGTCTTCGGTCATCGCCTTCGGTTCGCGAAGGTCGGTCAAATTAACGCTCGTCACCCGCGAAATCAGATCGAAATCATGCCATTCGCCCATCATTTTCTGATACATTTTCATCCGTTCCAGATTGTCCTTTAAGGCTTTTTCGGTTTTCGATTCGTCCCAGCCTATAAGCATTACCGGCAACTTCGCTTCCTTCGCCGCAACCGGAGCCAGAATATTCCCCTCGCTGTCCGCCAGAAAATCGCCATTGGCAAGCCGGACGATCGCGGTCGGCACTCGTTCGACAACATTGACGCGAATTCCGTTTGGCAAAACACGGGACACGGCCGCGGTTTTCACAAACGTGATCTTCTCGACCTTTGCTTTTATTTCCAAAAGATCGGCATTCCACACCCCCGATTTTTCCGTCGCACTTGCCACGACCCGCGAAATATCATTCTTCGATGATCGTTCAACTCCGCGAACATCGACCGATCTCACATCGAAAAAGTTCGAAGCGGTGACGCTCTGATAGCCCAGCATTCCTATCGCGGCCAAACATATCAAAAGACAAAAACTTAGAAATAAA
>JANNGV010000164.1:0-2367 GCA_031404055.1 Chloracidobacterium sp. | reverse complement strand
GGCTTTGGCAAACCTGGAAGAGATCTCGGCGAAAGTGCAGAAAGGCTACGAGGATTTTGACTTCCAATCGGCTTACCACGCGCTTTACCATTTTTGCACCGTTACGCTTTCGGCCCGGTACTTCGACATCATTAAAGACCGCTTATACATTTACGCTCCGAGATCGATTGAGCGGCGTTCGGCGCAAACGGCGTTGTACCAAATAACCGAAACACTTTGTCGGCTGCTTGCTCCGGTTTTGGTGTTTACATCGGATGAGGCCTGGGAGAATTTGCCTGGGCAAAAGGTCACGTCGGTCCATCTAACCGAGTTTCCGAAAGCTTCTGAGATAGATTCGCAGCTCCTGACGGATTGGGAACGCGTCTTTTCGATCCGAGATGAGGTGATGAAGGCGCTCGAAGAAGCTCGAAACGCTAAACAAATCGGCTCATCGCTTGAAGCAAAAGTGATACTGACCGCCGACAAGGGCACGACGATGTTCCTCTTAAAATATTATGAGGATTTGCGATACACCTTTATCGTATCGCAGGTCGAGGTCCACGAAGGCGATGCAATGAGCGTCCGGATTGAAAAGGCCGACGGTGCAAAATGCGAGAGGTGCTGGAATTATTCGACCCGCGTCGGTGAATTCGAACAGTACCCGACGGTCTGCGAAAGGTGCATCGAGGCACTGACTGAGATAGAAACGGCGACCGCTGCGTGATTCGGATACTGTCGCGCGGTTGATTGAGCCAAATGGACTCAATTCTACTTTGCGTTCTTTTGTGCCAACTTGGTGTGCTTTGTGTTAAAGCCTTTTCTTTCAACACAAAGAGCACAAAGTTATGACGCAAAGTCCACAAAGAAGATGCACTTATAAAACGTATGCTGAGAAAGCTAATTATTTGTTCAACTATAATTATGGCGGCGGCTATCATCGCGTCGGCCCAATCGGCCTTCACGCCGGAGAAAGGCTCGCCGGAACGAAAGGCGATCCTCGACGCACTTCGAATCCCGGTCGAAAAAGAGCTGAAGCAGAAGATCGTGTTCGCGACTGATAATTTTAAGGTGCAAGGAACATGGGCTTTTGTTAGCGGCACGCCGCAGACGCCTGACGGTGGCCGGCCCGATTACCGCAAGACGATATACTGGGAAGCCGTTAAGTCCGACGCATTCGACAATAACTTTTTCGCCTTGCTCCGCAAAGGTGGTGGAAAGTGGCGTGTGGTCACAAAAGCCATCGGCTGCACTGATGTTTGTTATGCCGATTGGTGGCGGACGTACAAGGCACCGAAGGTGATCTTTCCATACACCGAATAGAAGTTGATGAAACAGTTGGCTAGAGATTGACGTAATTTATCAAGTTATGCTCAGGCTTTTCTGGAGGGAATTTTCCGAGATGAAAAAATCATATTTTTTATTTGCACTTGTTCTTTTTACATTGGCCACAACGTCCATCGCGCAGACATCCGATAAAGAAGCGGCACGCGTCCCGCTCGAAAATTACATCAAAGCACATGCGACAGGCGATTCGGAGTATGCCCGAAAGGCGTTTCATACGGAAGGGAACATGACGTTCATCCGCGATGGCAAGTTTATAAGTGAGACATTCGACTCGTTTATCAAGCGGGCGTTTATTGGCAAACCGGCGGCGGATGAGGAGAAACGCCAATCGGGGCGTAAAATAGAAGCGATCGACGTCAATGGCAACGCGGCGGTCGCAAGGATCGTGCTCGATTACCCAACAGTGAAGTTCGTTGACTATATGACGCTGTTGAAGATAAATGGCGAATGGAAGATCGTAAACAAATCGTTCTATGCCGAGCGAAAACAGCCGGCTGAAACAAAAAAGACGCAGTGAACAATAAAGATATCGTTTGGAAAATAGCCTACCTCGCCATCGCCGGCGGGGTTTTTATGATCGATCAGGCAAGCAAGGCCTGGGCGGTCCGCAGCCTTCGTTTTGGCGGTGATATGCCTGTCATTTCGGGCTTTTTGAATTTTGCCTACGCGCAGAATACCGGCGTGGCGTTCAGCATGCTTGACGATCACGGGGATGCGGGCCGTTGGGGCCTGTCGATCGTTGCGATGATCGCGGGTGTGCTTGTGCTCTATTTTTTCTGGAAAACACCGCGATCGGATGACCGCATTCTTGGCGCTCTTGCATTGCTTCTGGCCGGCATCGCTGGTAATGTCACGGACCGGATTAGGCTCGGCTATGTGGTGGATTTTATCGACGTCCAATTCGGCTCATGGCATTATCCAACGTTTAATGTCGCGGACATGGCGATCGTAGTGCCTCGCCAGCGCGCACGCTGCCAGCCAAATAACAAAACGAGTGCGATCAGCAGGATATAGCCGGTTGCGCCTTCAACGATCAGAGTGATG
>JANNGV010000163.1:0-9530 GCA_031404055.1 Chloracidobacterium sp. | reverse complement strand
GACAAATGCAAGTCATTGGGTTTCACCGAGCCTACACCCATCCAACAGCAGGCTATTCCTTTAATTTTAGAGGGCAAGAACGTAATTGCCACCGCAGAAACCGGAACCGGTAAGACGGCCGCTTTTCTGTTTCCCATCCTTCAGAATTTGGGTGTGAAACAGCAAAAGGGCACGACTGTGCTTGTTCTTTCGCCTACACGCGAGCTGGCTAATCAGACCGATGCAGCTTGCCGCGAGTTTGCTCCGAAGCATATTCGTTGTGCCTCGATTATCGGCGGTGCCGGTTATCGCAATCAGATCGATGCTATCAGACGCGGCGCTAACATCATTATTGCCACACCGGGTCGCCTGATGGACTTTATGGAACAGGGCATGATGGATCTTTCGAAGGTCGACACGCTTGTTCTTGATGAAGCGGACCGCATGCTAGACATGGGCTTTTTGCCAGCGATCAAGCGGATAGTAAAGGTGCTTCCGACAAAACGCCAGACGCTGTTTTTCTCGGCAACGCTTTCATACGATATCGAGAAGATAGCACTTTCGATCATGGATGATCCGCATTACGTTGAGATCAGCAAACGCGGCACGGCTGCCGTGACTATCGAGCAAATGGCATATCCGGTAGCACATCAGTTCAAAATGCCGCTGCTTCTCGATCTTCTCGAAAAGGAAGATTTTGACCGCGTGCTAGTATTTACGCGCACAAAACGCGGTGCCGACAGGCTTTCGCACATTCTTGAGGCGCGTTCGCATAAATCGAACCGTATTCACGGCGACCGTTCACAATCGCAGCGTGAAGCTGCTTTGCGTAGCTTTAAGAACGGAAAAACGCGTGTTTTGGTCGCAACGGACGTCGCTGCCCGCGGGATCGATATTGATTCCGTATCACATGTGATAAACTATGATATACCGGAGGCGCCTGAGGATTACGTTCACCGCATTGGCCGAACGGGCCGTGCAGGAAACAAAGGTCGCGCGATCACTCTCTTTACGACCGCTGAAGAACATTCGATGCGGGCGATCGAGAAACTGACTGGCCAGCCTGTTGAACGCATCCTTCTGCCGGATTTCGGCGGTGTTTTGACGAGTATGGCGTCCCCCGTAAGTAAAGCGTCGCCGGCTAAAAAGAGCTTTCGCTCATTTCGGCCGAGACGTGGAAGATAAGCGAGGAAAATTAAAGTTATGGCAGCAGCAAAAGTAGAAAAATATTCTATCGGTGAATCAATTACTATGATGTGTTCGGCGTGCGACGTTGAACAAACACATCTGATCCAGACGGCCACTAAGCAGGGCAAGATAACTTGCGCGGTATGCGAAGTATGCGCGACGTCCAGTACGTTTAGCCGCGGTGTAAAAACCTCGGTGGCAATGGGCAAATCGAAAACGGCGTCGCCTTACGATCGAACCCGCAAGTATAGAAAGGGCCAGGCCATGATGCATTCGCATTTTGGACAAGGCGAAGTAACGGCGGTCATCGAATTTCAAAAGATCGACGTATTGTTTGGCGACCGGACACGCAGATTGATCCACGCTCAGGAATAATTTCTGCTTCAATCGACAATAAAAAGGCGGCCCGAATCAAGGCCGCCTTTTTCTGTCTTCCGTACTAACTATTTGCTATCTTCGGCCCTTCAAAAGAAAGCCAAGAACGAGGCCGATCACTGCCGAGATCAGGATCGTCTGCCCCGGTTTTTGACGCGCAAATTCCTTTGCGTCTTCGACCAACTCCTTCGGGTCCTTGTTCTGTAATTCCTTAAACTTATCGCCGGCTTGAGCAAATTTCTCGCCCGCAAAATCCTTTGCCTTGTTGGCCGCGTCCTGTATCTTCTGTCCGTATTCCTGTGCCTGCATCTTCAGATCTCCTAAAAATTCGTCGTCTAAAACATTATTAGCATCGCCGGCCGGATTTACCGGAACCAGGCTTTGCTCCAATTCCCTTTCCGCTTTCTTTACTTCAGCTTCAAATTCTGACATTTCGCGTACTCTCCTAAATATTAAAAATATGACAAACCCATTCGCGCGTTTACAGCCTTTTTAGGTCGCGCGATTCGTTCGGATGATCCCGACCTGTAATAAGTTGTAACGAATGACGACGAGAAAAAGTTCGGTAATTTTGATGCTCAAGAACTTTCTAGCTGCATTATTCGCGTAAGGATCGACATCGTTTGAATTCCGTCGATTTTACGGACACCACGAGCCAGGGTCAGGTTAAATTTTTGTAAAACGCTTGACAGTCGCAATTTCAAATGAGAATCTATCAAAAACCAGTAAGTAAGTAAGCACTTACTATCAGATATCGGGAGACTTTGTTGATAAAAGAATTTTTCAATTGTGACCACATCGGCCGGATGACGGGCGACAAGCGCCGTGAGCAGATATTGCAAACGGCCGTCAATTTGTTTTCGCACCGAGGATTCAGCGGTACTACAACGAAGGAAATTGCCCGGGCCGCCGGCGTTTCCGAGGCAATGGTCTTCCGGCACTTTTCAACCAAGGATGCCTTGTACGGGGCGATCCTGGAAAGTAAAAAATGCCAGGATGGGCTTCACCAGTTTCCATGGGAGATTAACCCGGCAATTCAAAAGGCTATCGAGGATAAGAACGATTTTGAGTTTTTTTACAATTTCGGGCTTCAGGCGCTGGAAAAACATCAGGCTGATATCGGATTTATGCGGCTGTTGTTTTATTCCGCCCTTGAGGAGCACGAGTTAGCCGAACGCTTTTTTGGCGAATTTGTCGCTAAGATCTATGAATTTATTAGCGACTACGTTGAGACAAGACAACACGACGGCGCGATTCGTAAGATAAATCCGCGAATCGTCGTTCGGTCATTTCTCGGCATGCTTATACATCATTCATTGAACAATATCCTGTGGGATAAAAATCATCGTCTTCTTCATATAACAAATCAAGAGGCCGCAAAGAATTTTGCGGAGATCATTCTCCGGGGAGTAGTCAAATAATTTAGCGGTCGGTTTTTCAAATCCGCGAGTTTTTTTAACAACATGAGAAACCAAAAAGTTTTCATATTAGCCGGCTTGATCATATCTGCAAGCATTCTGATGGCAGCCGGGTGCAGTTCGTCGTCGGGTTCGACAAATAATAATGCGAACGCCCAGCCCGCATCGATAGACATTACAACGGCACAGGCCGTAATTAAACCAATCCCTTCGTACATCGAAGCGACCGGTAATCTGGCCAGCGACGCCCAAACCGATGTGGCACCGGCTGTCAGCGGGAAGATTATCGAGGTAAATTTCGATATCGGAAGCTATGTACAGCAAGGCGATGTTCTTGTTCGTCTCGATAACCGCGATGCGGCCATCCGTCTCGAACAGGCCAGAGCGCAGGTCGAGCAGCAGCGAAAAGCGGTTGGCCAGGCGGAAGCAAATGTCGATCAGGCTATTGCAAATCTTCGGCAGACACAGGCTAGGCTCGGGGTCAAAGACGGCGAAACCTTTCAGATAAGAGATTTCTCTCAGGTGAAATCAATCACCGCTCAGCTTGAGCTTGCCGAGAAAGAACTGCGGCGAACGGAGAGGCTTCTTGAGACTGGCGATGTCTCGAAATCGGCATACGACCAACGTAGATCCCAGCGCGATGCGCTTTTAGGCCAGCTTGACGAAGCCCGGTCCAATGCCGCGGTCGCAATTAGAGCTATAAATACCGCCCAGGCCGTAGTCGATACCGCAAGGGCCGCGGTTCCGAGCGCTAAGGCAGCTGTAGCAACCGCTGAAACGCAAGTCTCCCAAGCTCAGAAAGCGGTGACCGATACGGTTGTAAATTCACCTATCAGCGGCTATATCGCGGAGCGGAACGCAGACGTTGGGGAGTACATCTCGCCTAATACGCCAAATGCAAAGATTGCGACGATTGTTCGCACGTCCACCCTGCGTGTCAAGATCGATATTCCAGAACAGTCCGTCGGAAAGGTCGCGACGGGCGAAGGCATTTCCTTGCAGACAAGCTCTTATCCGGACCGAAGTTTCGCGGGAACCATCGTACGAATGGCGCCCAGCCTGAATGCGACGGCGAGGACACTCACGGTCGAGGCCGAAGTGCAGAATGTGGACGGATTATTGAAGCCGGGGCAGTTCGCGACGGTCAGGATAAGGCAGTCAAAACCGGAACCGGCAGTGATGATCCCTGCATCGGCGGTCAAAACGGTTGGCGAAACCAATAGCGTATTTGTAGTTAAAGATGGGGCGGCACGCGAACAATTCGTTCAACTGGGCCTGCTGGAAAACGACTTGATACAGGTCAAGCAGGGCGTTATCGAGGGTGAGATGGTTGCCGTCAGCAATATCGGCAATCTTACGGATGGTGTTTTTGTGAGGCAGTAGATGAAAGAGCTTCGTACAGAGATTGAGATCAATACGCCGGTCGAAACTGTTTGGTTGGCTTTGATGGAATTTGAAAATTATCCGAATTGGAACCCTTTCATTCGGAAGATTGTGGGCGAGGCCAAGATCGATTCGACCTTGAAAGTATATATAAAGCCAAGCGGCGGGATGGGAATGACTTTGACACCGAATGTCGTAAAAGCTGAGGTGAACAAGATTTTCGCGTGGAAGGGAAAGCTCGGCATAAGCGGCATCTTCGATGGGCAGCACGAATTCATTCTGGAACAAACCGATTCCGGAAAAACGCGATTTGTTCATTGCGAAGAGTTCACCGGATTTCTGGTGCCGCTGATCTGGCCGATGCTGGAAACGAATACCAGGCGTGGTTTTGAGGAGATGAATGCAGCTCTGAAGAATTTAGCCGAGGGCAAATGAATTAAGAGGGTTTGATCTATGCAGTGGTTAGCAGAAGTTTGTGTTAAACGGCCCGTTTTTGCCACGATGTTGATCCTTTCGCTCGTGGTTGTCGGTACTTTTTCATTTTTCCGGCTCGGTGTCGATCTATTTCCGAAGGTCGATTTTCCGACGATTACGGTTACGGTCGTGAATCCCGGTGCGTCTCCGCAGGAGATCGAAACCGAGGTAACGGAAAAGGTCGAAGAAGCGGTTAATACGATCAGCGGTATCGACGAGCTGCGCTCGTCTTCGATCGAAGGCATTTCGCAGGTTTTTGTCCAGTTCCTTCTAGAAAAGGATGTTGAAGTTGCCTTCAACGAGGTCCAGCAGAAAATTCAGGCCGTAATTCCGAACCTTCCCGAGACGGCCGAGCAGCCTACTGTTCAGAAACTGGACAGCGACGCAACGCCCGTTTTGCGGATTGTGGTGTCCGCCCCGACAAATCTACGCGACGTAACCGAGGTCGCAAAAAACAGGATCAAGGAACGCATCGAGTCTGTAAATGGCGTCGGCCAGGTAACGATAATCGGCGGCCGCGACCGCCAGATAAATGTATGGGTCGATCCCGATAAGATGCGTTCATACAATGTTACCGCCGCCGAGGTCAGCAGCGGTCTGAAGATTCAGAACGCGGAGTTTCCAAGCGGACGGCTCGATGAAGGCCAGAACGAGACCAGCGTCAGGACGCTTGGTAAAGTAAAGAAACCCGAAGATTTCGGTGACGTCGTGGTTGCGACGCGCGGAACGTATCAGGTCCGGGTTAAAGATTTAGGCCATGTCGAGGACGGTGCCGAAGAGCTTCGCTCCGAAGCCCGTTTGAATGGACAGCCGGCCGTCACGTTGATCGTTGCAAAGCAATCCGGGCAGAACACGGTCGCCGTCGCACATGAGTTGAAAAGCCGGCTGGCGGAGATCGAGCCGACGCTGCCGAAAGGCTACACGGTCCGCGTCGTGGGCGACAACTCCATTTTTATCGAGAATTCGCTGAACGCGATTGAAGAACATTTGGTTCTTGGAAGCTTGTTGGCATCTCTCGTCGTATTCCTGTTTCTTTGGAATATCCGTACGACATTCATTGCGGCATTGGCGATTCCGACCTCGATCATTTCAACTTTTGCCCTTGTCTATGCAATGGGCTACACGCTGAATTCGATCACGATGCTTTCATTGACGCTGATGGTCGGTATCGTCATCGATGACGCCATCGTCGTCCTCGAAAACATTTACAGATTCGTCGAAGAAAAGGGCATGGATCCTTTTCAGGCTGCGATCGAAGGGACAAAAGAGATCGGAATGGCGGTTCTGGCGACAACGCTTTCGCTGATGGCCGTTTTTGTTCCCATCGGCTTTATGGCCGGCATTGTCGGACGGTTTATGTCCAGCTTCGGATTGACCGCGGCCTTCGCGGTCGGTGTTTCGCTTCTTGTTTCGTTTACACTTACGCCGATGCTCGCTGCCCGCCTTATCAAACGGCCCAAGAAAGAGATAGCAGCGGAAGACGAGGCCGATATGGAGCTTCACGGCGATGGTATGATAAAAGAGCTCGAGAAGCCGAAAGGCAGCAAGCAGGCCGGTTTCTATAGACATATAGACTCGACCTACGCATGGATGCTGAAGTTTTCGATGGGTCACCGCTGGCTGATCGTAACCCTTTGCGTGCTCGTGTTCCTGAGCATAATTCCGCTTTTCATGCTTGTCGGCAAAAACTTTTTACCGGTTGACGATCAATCGCAGTTTGAGATCTCGGTGCGGGCACCGGAAGGCTATTCGCTGCAGGCAACATCTCTTTTGATGGAACGCATCGCTTCCGAACTGCGAAAGACCGAAGGTGTTACCGATACGCTTGTAACTGTAGGCGGCGGAGCCGCTCAGGTCGTAAATAACGGGACCATTTACGTCAAGCTGAGCGATATCGATGCGAGGCCGAAGTCGCAGGAAATAATGATGTCTGACGCCCGCGAACTGCTCAAACAGTTTCCGCCGGAATTGCGGACGGGCGTCCAGCAGGTGCAGGCTTTTTCGGGCGGCGGATTCCGAAACGCGAATGTTCAATTTATGATCGCCGGCCCCGATCTCAAAAAGCTGGAGGAATATTCCGTCAAGCTGATCGACAGGATGAAAAGCATCCCGGACGCTGTCGATGTCGATTCCACACTGATAAGCGGCAAGCCCGAGGTTCAGCTTGAAGTCGATCGCGTAAAAGCGGCGGATCTCGGCGTTCGTATAGGCGACGTTTCCCAAGCATTGAACACGCTCGTTGCAGGCACCGAGGCAACGACTTTTAACGAAGGAACTGATCAGTACGAGGTTAGGGTTCGGGCAATCAATAATTTTAGGACCGACGTGGAAGGCTTGAAACGAATGGTCGTCCCCTCAACAAAAGTGGGATGGGTTTCGCTCGATAATCTTGTGAAGAGTAAAGAAGGCACCGGACCGAGTTCGATTGAGCGGACAAACCGCCAGCGTCAGGTAACGCTGCTGGCAAACACAAGGCCGGGCGGTTCGGCGGCAGAGATTCAAACCGCCATTGATTCGGCGGTGAAGGACCTAAATCTTCCGGCTGGTTATACAACCGGTTATGTCGGCCAGTCCAAGGAGATGGGCAAAGCAGGAATGTATTTTCTCTTGGCGATATCGCTGTCGTTTATCTTTATGTATATCGTTCTGGCCGCTCAGTTTGAATCGTTTATTCATCCGGTAACGATACTTTTGACCTTGCCGCTTTCAATTCCATTTGGCATTTTGAGCCTGCTGGTAATGGGGCAGACGGTGAATATCTTTTCCGGTCTCGGGCTGCTGTTGCTATTCGGTGTTGTGAAAAAGAACGCCATTTTGCAGATCGACCACACAAGCCATTTGCGGGCACAGGGCATGAACCGGTATGAAGCGATCATTCAGGCAAACCGCGACAGACTCAGGCCGATCCTGATGACGACGATCGCACTGGTTGCCGGAATGATTCCGCTCGTTGTATCGACAGGTGCTGGTGCCGGAACAAACCGTTCGATCGGCGTTCTTGTGGTTGGCGGACAGTCTTTATGTTTGCTGTTGACCTTGCTGGCAGTTCCGGTTTTCTATTCGCTGTTTGACGATCTTAGCGAAATGAAGCTATTTCAATACGTTACGAGATTTTCGGAGTGGCTTTTTGGCGGAATTCGTAGAAAATTGTCGACGGCGACAAGTTCGCTTTTTGGCAAGCAGTAAACCCGACTCGTGTTCCGTTCCACCGACAGTGGAACAACTGGAACACGTGAACAACATGTGACGAGCAATTTCATCCGCAGGTATAAATATATGTTTTCGCGATCATACAAAGCAGTTTTATTCGCAATACTGATCGGTGCGGGCACGGCTTTCGCCCAGGACCCAACGCCGACGCCGAGTCCGACACCCGCCGTTACGGACAAGCAGGATGTTGCGCCGGAGAAGCTTCAGGGCGTGCCGGCGATCGATCCGAATTACCGTTCGGACGATCGGAGCATGCCGGATCTCGGCCGCGTCGGTGTCGATATGACCGACCAAAAGCCACTCACATTGGCCGAGGCGATAGCGCTTGCGCTTGAGAACAACAAGGACATTGAGGTAACGCGGAAGAACGTCAAAATAGCCGAGTTTGATCTCAAGGCTGCCCGCGGAGCCTACGAACCACGCTTCAGCGGCCAGAGCTATTATGACCGGTCGACGGTGCCGAACGTCAGCATCTTCAGCTCGAACCGGACGACGACGCAAGGGTCGTTTGTCGGCAACGCCGGACTTCAGGGATATGTGCCAAGATTCGGGACCGTTTTGAACGCAAGCTTTAACAATCAACGCCTGACGTCCGACAACCCGATCTCGATACTTAGCCCGCAGCTGAATTCGAGCTTGTCTTTCAGCGTGACGCAGCCGTTGTTTCGCGGACGAAGTTTCGATCAGCCACGCCGTGCAATCGAGATAGCAAAGCGAAATTTGTCACTGACCGATACACAGTTTCGCCAGCGGACGATCGATATTATTGCGAACGTCCAGCGGGCTTATTGGGACTTGACGTACGCATTGCGGAACCTGCAGGTTCAGCGGGATGGCGTGAAAGACGCGAAGGACCAGCTCGAACACAATCGACGGCTTGTCGATGAAGGGCAGTTAGCGCCAATCGACGTTCTTGCGGCCGAGACGCAGGTTGCGAATTTTGAGCAGTCGGTTTACGACGCGTTGAATGTTGTCGGCGTGGCTGAAAATAATCTGAAGAATATGATCGCGCAGAACCGCAGCGACGCACTGTGGGGCAAAGCTGTAACGCCGGTCGATTCGGTAGATCTTGAAACGCCGATAACGACGTTGACCCAAGCCTTGGACGCCGCAATGCAAAACCGGCCGGAACTGGAGATAAATCAGGCGCAGAAGGATATAAACGCTCTCGATCAGCGGTATTTTAAGGAGCAGAAGAAACCGCAGATCGATCTGGTCGCTAGTTATAGCTCTTCGGGAATTGGCGGTACGCAGAATCCGAATTTTAGAAGCCCGTTCGCACGCGAATGCGCAACTGGCGACACGGCTTGTCTCGATCAGCAACTTCAACAGCAGTTGGCAACCCAAAATCTGCTTAGTTCAATCGGCGGTGGTTCATCGAGTGTTACTGATATTTTTTCTAACAAATATCCTACCTTTCGCGTCGGCGTTCAATTCAACCTGCCGCTTTTTGGTGACAAAACCTCGCGGGCACAATATGGACGCTCGCTGGTTGAAGGCGAA
>JANNGV010000162.1:0-4698 GCA_031404055.1 Chloracidobacterium sp. | reverse complement strand
CCTATTCTAGCACCACTAACGGTTATACCCTACTTTTTCCTGGAAACCGACTTATAGTTCATCATCATCGATCTCGATCTTCATCGCTTCGTCGATATCGAACTCTTCTTCAGGAGCTTCGAGACTAAGATCTTCCACGTCCGCTCCTTCAAATTCATCATCCGTATCGACTCCGGGGACACCGGCAAGAACCGGAGGAAGTTCGAGGCCGCCGCGAATGTCGGCTAATTCATCAAACTCATCTTCCTGCTTCTGATTCTCCGTCGCATCGTACGCTACCTTAACGTTACGGTAATACTTCATACCGGTTCCGGCAGGGATTAGACGTCCCATGATGACATTCTCTTTTAGGCCGCGAAGGTAATCGACGCGTCCCGAAATAGCCGCTTCGGTCAGCACGCGGGTCGTTTCCTGGAAGCTGGCCGCCGATATGAATGAATCGGTCGAAAGCGATGCTTTCGTGATACCAAGCAGAAGCGGTTCGCCAACCGATGTCTGCCCGCCGTCTTCCGCGACACGACGATTTTCGTCTTCGTAGCGGAAGCGGTCGACCTGTTCTTCCATAAGGAAATCGGTGTCGCCAACTTCTTTGATCTTCACCCACCGCAGCATCTGTCGGACGATAACTTCGATGTGCTTATCATTAATGTTAACGCCCTGTAGGCGATAGACTTCCTGGATCTCGTTGACGATGTAGTTCTGCAGCGCCTCGGTTCCGAGAACACGCAGAATGTCGTGCGGGTTTAGCGGGCCGTCCATTAACGGTTCGCCGGCACGCACTCGGTCGTCTTCCTGCACGTTGATGTGCGTACCACGCGGGATGTCGTATTCACGTTCGGCACCGTCGTCACCCGTAATGATGATCTTACGTTTACCTTTGGCGATCGGGCCAAATTTCACATTACCGTTGATCTCGGACATCATCGCCGTTTCACCCGGGCGCCGTGCTTCGAAAAGCTCGACGACACGCGGCAGACCGCCGACGATATCTTTGGTCTTGGTAGTTTCACGCGGAATTTTCGCTATAACATCACCGGGTTCGATCTGCTGTGCATCTTCAACCATGAGGTTTGCACGGATCGGCATTTGATAGGTCTTCAGCGTCTTGTTGCCGTCTTTGATTTCGAGACGCGGCTGATTTTTCTCGTCCGAGTCCTTCACGACGAGGCGTTTCTGGCCCGTGACCTTGTCGATCTCTTCCTCGACCGTCTTGCCTTCCTTGAGATCCTGATACTTCACGACGCCCTTGACCTCAGTCAAAATGGCGAACGTAAACGGATCCCATGTGACGAGAATGTCGTCCTCTTTAACCTTCTGGCCGTCCTTGACGTGAAGCTGGGCACCGTAAACAATCTGGTAGCGGGCAACTTCGCGTCCGCGTTCGTCAAGCAGAGCCAGCTCGGACTGACGCTTGAGCGAGATCATTTCCTTGTTGCGGTTCTTAATGACGCGGAGATCGTCAAGGTATTTGACGGTTCCGTCCATAGCCGCTTCGTGCTTCGTTTCCTGTTCGAGGCGGGCGGTTCCACCAACGTGGAATGTGCGCATCGTAAGCTGCGTTCCCGGTTCGCCGATGGATTGTGCGGCGACGACGCCGACAGCTTCACCGATCTCAACCGTGTTGCCCGTCGCCAAATTGCGGCCGTAGCATTTTACGCAAATGCCACGGCGGCTTTCGCATGTAAGTGCCGAACGGATACGAATTTTCTGTAAGCCGGTAAGCTGAACCTGAGCCGCAAGATCTTCGTCGATCTCGGTGTTGGCCGTTACAACGGTTATGCCTTCGACCGGATCGATGATGTCGTCAAGCGATGTGCAGCCGACGATCCTGTCACGAAGCGATTCCACTTCTTCACCGTTACGGATGATCGCCTCGGCCCAAATGCCGCGAAGTGTTCCGCAATCCTGTTCGGAAACAATTACGTCCTGTGCAACGTCAACCAAACGGCGTGTCAGGTAACCCGAATCGGCCGTTTTCAACGCAGTATCGGCAAGACCTTTTCGGGCACCGTGCGTCGAAATAAAGTATTGCAGAACGTTCAGGCCTTCGCGGAAATTGGCGACGATCGGCGTTTCGATGATCTCGCCCGACGGTTTCGCCATCAGGCCGCGCATACCGGCAAGCTGCCGGATCTGTGCGTCCGAGCCACGAGCACCGGAATCGGCCATGACGAGGATCGGGTTGAGTTCCTTTCGTTCGTCCTCTCGTTTGTGCATGGCGAGAAACATTTCCTTTGCAACGTGATCGGTCACTTCGGACCAGATCGCCGTCACCTTGTTCTCGCGTTCCATGTTGGTCATCGTCGCGTCTTCGTACTGCTTTTGCAGTTTGTCCACCTCGACACGGGCCTTCTCGATGATCCCTTTCTTGCTGGACGGCGTAACCATGTCGTCGATGCCGATAGACATGCCGGACTTGGTTGCGTACAGGAAGCCCATCGCCTTCAGATCGTCAAGCAACGCAACTGTCTGATCGTGGCCAAGCTTCAAATGGCAGAAGCTGACGAGCGACTGCAAGCCTTTCTTCTTCAAGGTGCCGTTTACGTACGGCAGACCGTCACGCGTAAGGCGTTCGTTCAAAATGGCACGGCCAGCGGTCGTGTCGATAACGCGGTCGATATTTTCGCGAACGATCGCTCGCATAACGTCCTGGTTATGATTCTCCAGCGTAAGATCCAAGAGATCGCCCTTCCAGCGAAGACGTATCTTCGTTTGGGTTTCAACAACGCCGGCGTCCAAAGCAAGCAAAACGTCGTCAATGGAATTAAAAGCCTTGTTGTGGCCCGGCATTTCATCGCGGGCAAGCGTAAGGTAATAGCAGCCCAAAACGATGTCCTGCGAAGGAACCGTGATCGGCTGGCCGCTGGCCGGCGAAAGAAGGTTGTTAGACGCAAGCATCAGAACAGAAGCTTCGATCTGGGCCTCGGCGGACAAGGGAATATGGACGGCCATCTGGTCACCGTCGAAGTCGGCGTTGAATGCCGTACAGACGAGCGGGTGAATTTTGATCGCTTTTCCTTCGACTAAAACCGGCTCAAAAGCCTGGATACCTAGACGGTGAAGCGTCGGCGCACGGTTCAGAAGAACCGGATGTTCACGAATGACTTCTTCGAGAATGTCCCAGACGATCGGCTCTTGGCGTTCGACCATCTCACGTGCCTGTTTGATCGTGGCGGCGTGAGCGTCTTTTTCCAATTTGTTGTAGATAAACGGCTTGAACAGCTCCAACGCCATTTTCTTCGGCAAACCGCACTGGTGAAGCTTCAGCTCCGGGCCAACGACGATCACCGAACGTCCCGAATAATCGACACGTTTTCCGAGCAGATTCTGACGGAAGCGTCCCTGCTTACCTTTGAGTGTTCCCGACAGCGATTTCAGCGGACGGTTGTTCGCACCGCGGAGCACGCGGCCGCGTCGGCCGTTATCGAACAACGCATCAACGGCTTCCTGAAGCATGCGCTTTTCGTTGCGGACAATGACTTCCGGTGCGCGAAGCTCGATAAGCTTTTTCAGACGATTATTTCGGTTGATAACGCGGCGGTACAGATCGTTGAGATCAGATGTCGCGAAACGGCCGCCGTCGAGGGGCACCAACGGGCGAAGCTCGGGCGGAATGACCGGGATCACGTCAAGGATCATCCACTGCGGATCGTTGCCCGAACGGGCGAACGAATTCGAAACCTTCAGCCGCTTAGAATATTTAAGTTTTTTCTGCTGCGACGTTTCCTCACGCATCTTGATGCGAAGTTCCTCAACCAATTCCTTGATGTCGATCTTCATCAAGAGGTCCTTGATCGCCTCGGCACCCATTTTGGCGATGAACTGATTTGGATAATCGCGGGTCAATTCGCGAAAACGCTCGTCGTTGAGCAGGTCCTTTTGCTTCAGATCGGGACCGTCGCCTTCATCGATTACGATGTACGTTTCAAAGTAAAGGATTTTTTCGAGATCGCGAAGGGTGATGTCGAGCAAGTGGCCGATTCGCGAAGGCAGTCCTTTAAAGAACCACACGTGCGAACAGGGTGACGCCAATTCTATATGGCCGAGACGTTCGCGGCGGACCTTGGATTGCGTGACTTCGACGCCGCACTTGTCGCAGATAACGCCGCGGTGCTTCATCCGCTTGTATTTTCCGCAGAGACATTCCCAATCGGAGACTGGGCCGAAGATACGGGCACAGAACAGGCCATCGCGTTCAGGTTTGAAGGTGCGGTAGTTGATCGTCTCCGGTTTTGTCACCTCGCCATGCGACCACGAACGGATCTTGTCCGGCGATGCGAGGCTGATGCGGATCGCCTCATAATTTGTGGTCAACTGCGTTTTGTTGTCGTTATTCAATCGAAACATCATTTTCTCCAGAAAGTCTTAAGTCTGGAGTCTCAAGTCTTGAGTCGATCCGTTTTTTCCGGCTCAAGACTCAAGACTCAAGACTCACGACTAGTTAATCAACTCCTACAAGCGATTCCACACCGGCGACGATTTCCTCGGGATCGATCTCGTCTTCCGTTATCAGCTCGACATCGAGGCACAAGCTCTGCAGCTCGCGGACCAGAACGTTGCCGATGACTACTGCGGTCGGCCGCGGCCGGCGGGTGCGTACACGATCGGCGCGCTCGAACACTCGCTCGGCGGCTGCGAGACCACGAACCCGACGACCGACGCCGGCGTCGGCGGAGACGCCGGAACCGGCGAGACGGA
>JANNGV010000161.1:0-3910 GCA_031404055.1 Chloracidobacterium sp. | reverse complement strand
GCTGCTTCCATTAGCAAGACGTATCGTATCGAACTCGAGTGATACATTTGCCCGACCCGAGACTCTGCCCGAACTGGCAACTGAGCCGATATGACCTTCTATCACCGCACCACGATACTGTGCCGGCGACGTCACTTCCATTGTAAAACGGTCGCCAACCTGCGATACCTTTGTATCGACCGCGTTGTTCAAAATGGCCGTTAATTTTATGCCATTCGCAACGTAGAAATCGTTGATGTTGCCCGTACCTGTGTTGGCGTTCCATCCGGCTCCGCTATTAACGGTAGACCATTGGGCCGAATTATTGACCTTATCGTATACGCTCGAAACGGTAACTTGGTCATTTCTGTTTTCGAGATAGATTCTGCGTGTTACTTTAAGCTGGCCGTTGGCGGCCGGCGCGAACGTTACAAAGAAATCATTCGATCTTTCGCCGACATAGCTGATTTCAATTCCGTCCCGATTCGCTGTCGCGGTGGTCGTAATTGTCCGGCCGCGAGCATTGGTTTCCGTCTTCGCGATGCCGTCTGCTTCAAACGAAACCTGCGGAGAATTGGTCGATGCCATCGAAACCATTCGATTATTCTTGTCGATCGCTATCATTTCCGGCGACGTTAAACGCCTCTCCAGATTGCGCCGAACGTTATCACGCTGTGTCGTCGTGTAGTAGCCAAGCGAGCGGTCGATCACTGCCGACACGTTGTCGCTTAAGCTTGTATTCAGGCGATATGTTCCCGTGATTCGCGAATCGAATCCTAAGTTATTGCCGTTGCCAGGATAAGTAGGAATCGTCTGATTCCAGTTCCAGCTCAAACGATAATAAGTGGCAAGCGTGTTGAGGTCCATCTTAAGATTTCGCCACTGTGTCTGCGAAGCTGTCGTCAACCGATTGTTTGTCATGAAACGGTCAATAAACTGAGCCCTCGTCAAAACTTCGGACGCATCGGCGCCGACAGAATCCCTATCGTCGAATTTCTGCTTCAGACGATCCGTCGCGTTTTCGAACTCGGCAACGTAGTCATTAACATTGTCTTCGCGATTCGTGTCGTTCAGGCGGTTCCGATCAAGCGCGCTGTTCAGCTGGCGCTTAAACACATCCGTCTTATTCTCGATCCGCGTCAAAAGGTTGCGAAGCTGAATGTCTGTCGCGGTATACGCCGGATATGAAGGATTATTCGAGGGAATCTGCTGATTCCAATTCCAACTTACGCGGTAATAGGTGGCAAGCGTATTCAAATCTGTACGCAGGCTGGCCCACTGTGCCTGAGTCCGCGTGTTCAACCGGTTGCGTGTCATAAACCGGTTAATAAAAGCCGCCCGGTTAAGAACTTCAGTCACCTCACTGCTAACGTCCCGACGCGAATTGAATCCCGAACGCAAGTCATCCGTCGCCGTTTCGAATTCCGCTATAAAGTCGCTATACCGATCTTCCGCATTTGTGCTGTTGATCATCGAGCGGTCCAAAGCTGTGTCCATAGCACGTTTGTACGTATCGGTCTTTGTTTCGATACTGGCCAGTAGAGTTTGTATCTGCCTGTTTGTTGCCATCGGACGCTGATTCTGCGCATCCGCCTCAATGGCGGCGCCAAAACCAATTGTCACGAGACCGATAAACAATAAATTTATTAATTTAATCCTCATATATTTTTCCTCTTGAACAATCTTGACTAACATCGGTAGATAACTGCAAGAACCGTGCCACTGCTTTGCGGTTCGTTATTCCTGCGTAAAGCACGGATAATGCTATGGGTGCGGGTGATCGACACTCTTTCTGCGTCGAGATCGGACTTGTAAAAGCACATACTTCGTTCGTGCTCCGATATTCGATACGGTGTGTAAATGATACTGCTGTCTTAACGTACTCGCGAGCGCGTATGATTTTAATACAATCTCTAAAATTTTTTAATCGTGACGGGCGTTTTTTACCCGGATTTATCGGTGTTTTTAGGCGGGCATATCGGTAAGTGAACCAAATCACGAATTTTGTGGACGAAATGCAGATGGCATTAGATTTGCATTCGCAGACGCGAAGTTCTTAGATTTTGTCAGAGGAGATCATGTAAAGATATGTCAGAAGAAAATAGCACGGGAAATAATTTAATTTGGGCGATAACGATGATCATTGTCGTGGCTTTGATAGCCGGAGCCGTTTATTACAGCGGTCTTTTGGGCGGTGGAGCTAAAAAGAACAACACGATAGATGTCGAGATAAAAGCACCGGCTCGATAGGTCTTGGCGGTTATGAAACAGACGGCCTATTTCTATAGGTGAAAATAGGCCGTTTTTTAAATCTTCTCGTCAATATTATGCCGCTTTATCATCCCGTAAAGCCGCGGCCGGTAAAGTCCTAAAAGGTTAGCAGCAGCTTGCTTGTTACCCCTTGTGCGCTTCAACGCAGCCAATACTACGCCACTCTCAAGATCGTTAAAAACGTCCTTCTGCTCAACACCTTCAACCGGCTCCGCCAAACTGTCGACAATGTACTTGCCTACTTCATCGTACAAAGCCTCCCCGGACAACTTAATATTGCTTAAACCATTATTCGATGACGCCGTAGTGTGAATTGCTGTGTCAAGAGACGGAGCGCTGGCTGCAACATCCGCGGAAACTGAAACCGAAGGATCGCGGTGAATGTCCACTACTTCGATCGTATCAGTCTTGCTCAGCAGAATCGCCCGTTCGATCACATGCTGAAGTTCGCGCACGTTGCCGCGCCAGTTGTATTTCAGCATTTGATCATACGCAGGCTGCGAAAATTTCATGTTGTCGCGCTTATATTTTTCTGCATAGACTTGCAAAAAGTGCTCGGCAAGCATGGGAACATCGTCCATACGGTCCCGCAAGGGCGGTATCTTTATTTCAATCGTATTTATGCGGTAATAGAGATCTTCGCGTAGGTTGCCGTCCTGTATTGCCTCAAAAGGATCGCGGTTGGTTGAGCTGATTAGACGAAAATCGGCATCCTGCGGCCGGTCGCTGCCCACCCTGTAGTAAACCTTTTCCTGAAGAACGCGAAGCAATTTCGGTTGCAGATCGACGGGCATCTCACCAATCTCGTCGAGCAAAAGACTGCCCCCGTTCGCCTGACCGATAAAGCCAACCTTATCGCTGTTCGCTCCGGTAAACGATCCCTTTATATGCCCGAATAACTGTGACTCGATAAGGTCCTTCGGCAAGGCCGAACAGTTCACTTTGACAAAAGGTTTACCCGACCGGTGACTCTTGTAGTGAACGGCGTTAGCTATTACCTCTTTACCAGTGCCCGATTCACCCAGAATTAGAATATTTGCGTCTGATTCGGCTACATTTTCGATGATCTCGTAGATATTTTGCATCGAACGGGCACCGCCGATCACGCCTTCATACGATGTTCTGCTCGTCAAACGTCCACGCAATTCCTCGATCTCGCGTGCTTGCCGGGCATTGATCTGCCACTGCTGCTTCAGTTCGACTGCGTTCTTAATAGCTACAAAAAGCTTTTCCGGGTCAACCGGTTTAACAACATAATCAAACGCGCCGACACGGGTCGCTTCCAGGGCCTTCTCGACCGAATATTCACCTGTGACAACTATGATCTCCGTAGACGGTGAAATCTCCTTAGATCTTCGGACCATCTCAATGCCGTTAAAATCGGGCAAATTCAGATCCGTCAGAATGATGTCGTATTCGTTCGCTTTAGCCAATCCCAGCCCCGCAGCACCGGTCTCTGCGGAATCTACCTTAAATCCCTCCGAAGTAAGGTAGAAACTCAGAAGGTCAAGTGCAAGTTTGCTCCTTCAGCGCCGCTTTCAATGCAGGAAGATCGATGCCGAGGCGCTTCAGCTGTTCCGGCGGGCACATGGGAAAATCCTGGCGCAGGCGGGAATCGAAATACGACTGCGACACGCCGCGCGCAAGGTTGCGAATGCGG
>JANNGV010000160.1:0-12192 GCA_031404055.1 Chloracidobacterium sp. | reverse complement strand
GCCGTCTGAATATCGCCGCCGGCACGGAAAGGTCCCGGTCCGCGACGATACTGCAAACCGCTGTTCGCCCCGTAGGTGTAACCTTTGTCTTCACGCAGATTCATGCTTATGCGCGAAGTAATGGCACCACCTAGTATCGAGTTCATAATCACGACCGGGAAATAATCCGGATTCATCCGGTCAATCCCGACTTGCCCGATCGAAACCACCGACTGGGCCGAATTTGGCCGATCGACCAAATAAATCCCGGTCTTATCAAGCTGCTTTGTCGGCGGAAGCGATTTTAGCGAGACATCGCCCGGCTTCCATCCGGCAAAAGCGTCTTCGAGTTTTGATTTCAAAGCCGCCTTGTCATATTTTCCGACGACGATAAGAACTCCGTTATTCGGCCTGAAAGTCGAATCATAGTATTTGACCAGATCGTCGCGGCTGATCGCGTTCAGCGTCGCTTCCGTGCTGTCGCGGCCGTACGGATGACTTCCGTAAAGCACCTTGTTGTAAGCGATGTTTGCGATGGCATTCGGATTCGCCTTCTGCTGACGCAGGCCGACCAGCGAACGTCCGCGCAGGCTGGTGAATTCTTTCTCCGGAAAGGTCGGGTTAACGATCACGTCAGAATAGATATCAAGCGCCTTGTCCAGATTTTTAGTCAGCGTCTGCATCGAAACGGTTGTCGAATCCCAACTGCCGCCCGCATTTACAAAGGCTCCGATCGATTGAAGCTGATTGGCAATATCGACCGCCGAACGGGTTTTCGTGCCGTCATCAAGCAGCGATGTCGTAAAGCCCGCAACGCCTGTGCGATCATCCGGCTCATTGGCCGTGCCTGTTTTTAGGACCAGATTCATCGAAACTATCGGAAGCTCGTTTTGCTCGACCATCCACAGCTCAAGTCCATTTGATAGTTTGGTTTTCTCGATCGGCGGCAGGTTAAACTTCGGAATTGGCCCGGCCTTCGGCAAAAGCGCGGCCTGAGCATCTGTTTTCGCCTGATCCTTTTTCTCCGATTTTACCGAGGTCGGCTGGTTGGCTCCAACGGTTGGCCTTTGCCCGTCGGAGCGTTTCGGGTTGTAGGTCATCACCAGACGATTTGCTGTCAAATACGTGTTGGTAACGCGTTGAATGTCCGCCGCGGTCACATTTGCGTAGCGGTCAAGATCCGCCTGGAAATAGTCCGGCTTCCCGACATATCCCACGTAATTGCTAATCTGTCCGCCCTTTCCAAGAACAGTTTGCAGCCCGAATATGGACTGAGACTCAATGCTATTCTTTGATCGGGCAATTTCCTCGGCGGTCGGCGGATCTTTCTTTATCCGCTCTATTTCGAGATTGATCTCTTTTTCGATATCATCAAGCGATTTGCCCGGCCGTGCGGTTGCCTGGATCTGGAATGTTCCGCCGATCTCATTTGTTGCGTTTCCGGCTCCCACGTTTTGCGCTATTTCTTTACCGTAGATCAGATTGCTTTGCAGCCGCGAGCCGCGGCCCGACGAAAGGATGTTGCTTAGAATATCAAGGGCCGCTTCGTCCGGCGAAAATTGCCTCACACCGTGCCAAACCATTGACCGTCTGGGCAGGGGAGCAAGCGGATCGTCGACTGTTGTGCGAATCTCTTTATCAAGCTTGGGCATTTCCGGATTCGGACGCATAATGTCGCCGCCCCTCGCTATCGGGCCAAAATATTTTTCGACCCAGCCTCGAGCCTGCTTCTCGTTAAAATCGCCCGCAAGAACGAGAACGGTGTTATTCGGAGTGTAATACTGTCGGAAAAACGATTTAACGTCGTCCATCGATGCTGCCTGCAAGTCTTCGAGCGATCCGATCGTCGTCCAGTTATACGGATGTCCTTTCGGGTACATAATCTCGCCTATCTTTTCGAACGCAGTGCCGTATGGCTGATTATCTACACGCTGGCGGCGTTCATTTTTGACGACATCTCGCTGGTTGTCGAGCTTTTCCTGCGTCATCGCCTCAAGCAAACCGCCGAGACGGTCAGCTTCGAGAAATAATGCGAGCTCAAGAAAATTTGACGGGACTGTTTCGTAATAATAGGTGCGGTCCTGATTGGTCGTTCCGTTGATGTTGCCGCCGGCTTCCTGAAGCGGCGTAAAATAATCGTTGTTGTAGGCTTTCGATCCCTGAAACATCATGTGCTCGAAAAGGTGTGCAAACCCGGTGCGGCCCGTTTCCTCATTTTTTGAACCGACGTGATACCACACGTTTACGGCTACAACCGGTGTAGATTTATCTTCATGAAGAACTACGCGAAGCCCGTTCTTCAACTGATATTCCTTGACTTTTATCGGGGGTAACTTATCGCCGTTCTGTGCCTGGATGCTTGCCGACATAATGAACACCAAAACGAGCAAACTGACGAAAATCCTCTTCATTCGCATCGCAAACTCCTTAAATTCTGTTTTTGTTTAGTCAGAAAATGGCTGTCGCCTGTTGATCTGCTTTCACAACACGCGGCCAGCCAGAAAAATGTCTTAAAGTTTGTTACGGAACTCGATTGTATTAGGTTTCACGCTTTGCGAGTGCGGCGATCTTTCCTCGGCCCGAAACAACAACGCCGCCGGGTTTTTCGATAGTCACAGCAAACATCTTCGGATTCCTGGCCTTTAATCTTGCATCGATTGGAATGATCACCTCACCGTCCGAGCTTATGTCGAACGTACCGCCGTCAATCGGAGTTTTCGGATCCTGATTCTCTTCAAATATCCAGAGCTGGTATGTTTCCTTGCTGACGTCATTCCTGGGCAATCCCTTGACGCGAATGTAGCCGTCCTGTTTCTCATCGCTCCACACAATATCGCCGGTCACATTTTCTATCTCTTTAACATTTCCCTTACCCAATTGTGCCGTCAGGACCTGGGCGGGAGATTCAATCAGTTTTTGCCTTTTCTGGGCCGGATCGAGCCGTTCGACTTGAGTCGGCGAAGGCGTCGGGCCGCCGGCAACCTGAGTCGGATTGCGAGGCGAAAAAATGCTTACCGCAAGGGCCACGCATGCCGCCGCCGCCGCCGCCCAGCCAAGCCAGCCGAACCATGGCTTTGAGGATAATGTATCACTCAAAACAATCTCTCTCGCCGGGGCTGCAATAACGGATTCCGCGGTCTTTTGCGTTCCGAAATAATCCTCGGCTTTCGCAAGTATTGTAGACTGCAAATGTGCGGGCATCTCTTCGCGGGTATTCAGATCGATCAAGCCCAGAGCGGCAACCGTCAGATCTATCGATTCGCCTTCCCCTCCGTCGTATTCAAGCTGACCAAGCTGCTTTGTCTCTTGCTCATCCAGCCCGTAAATGGCTTGTTTACAGAGAAGGTCAAGCATAGTTTCTTTTATTTCTTCGTTCATGCATGTACCTCCTTTGTATTCTGTGAGCCGCCCAATCCTAAAAATTCTCTAGCTTGCAAAATGCCTCGGCGGGCATGTGTCTTTACCGTGCCCAACGGCATGCCGGTCGTGTCCGCTATCTCCTGATGCGACAATCCCTGGACGATAGAAAGCTGCAATACTTGCCGTTGTTCAGGCCGCAGTGCATTTAACGCCTTTACCGCATCGCTTGCTTCCAGCGTCGTCTGCATCGTCTTGTCGGACCTATCGACGGGTTCCGCCAAAACATCCTCCAAAGCATCGGCACTAATACGGCGGGCTGAAAAACGTATTCGGTCGATCAAACGGCGCCGGGCGATCATTGCTACAAAAGTAGTTTCGGACGATTGAGTAGCATCGAAGCGACCGGCGTTTTTCCAAACATCAAGAAAAATTTCCTGAACCGCGTCCTCAGCATCGTCCGAATTACGCAGCATTCTTCGCGCCAATGACCACACAAGGCCGCCGTAAGCCTTAAGGCAATCTTGAACGGCGTTTGGATCACCTGCCGCGATTCTTTGTAAGATAGCTTGAGTCACAATGATTCAGTAATTGATAACTCTAAGCTAACCTATTTTGCCCCGGCTTGCCAACCGCAAAACAACGTCATTCGCCTACTCAATGCTCGTATTTCCACCGTCGGCCAGAATCCAGCTTGATAAAATTAGTCGTGCCGGTGAAGAGCATCGACCAGATTCGCGGTATTTCCGGCGGAAATTATCCGCCACTAATATACTATTCGTGAAAAATGAAAGGTTGGTTTCAAACCCGGCTATTTGCGGTTGATTAAGATGGAAACGACGAACAGTATTAGCAAAGTCAAACTTGTACCAGCCGACAAAAGACAAAATTGGCAGAACGCCCCGATGACCGCTGCCTGAAGATAGATAAGCCACCCCGTGAACAGAGCCATCACTATCGACTGGACGCCAAATAGCGTCCACATCAACCGGTTGCCGAAAGCTGCCAGAAGTGCGAGCGAGAACGCCGCGAAGTAAGCCGCCGCACCGAACGCCGCCAATGGAATTCCGGCAATTTCCGCGTATGAGCTGGTCAAAACGGTTTCGCACCCGCCGATAATCGTGCACGGCACGGGCTCGGCCGTAAAATGCTTTACGGCCAAATATACTGAATCGACCAGCCCCACCAAAGCAACGATAGCCGCGGCTACCGGTAGCTTAAAGCCCGGGACTGCTTGTTCGGCGACTGATTCGGCGTCGCTCATTTATTTGCCGCCGCCGTGTTTGCGGTGTTTGCAGTGTTTGCAGGGGCCTTCGATGTGTTGGCACCCTGCTGTGTCTGTTGAACTTTGATGGCATTCTGAATCTCGGCATCGATTACCTGACGCAGGTTGGCGATGTTGATCGATTGCAGCGGAATGCCTTTTCCGTTCACAAGCACGGTGGGCGTCGAATCTACGCTCAACCCGCGGCCCCGGGCAAGGTCTAAATCGACGCGCGATTTCGCCGCCGTGGCGGCCATGTCATTCTTGAAGCGTTCGACATCAAGGCCGATCTTCTCTGCGTAATCTGCCCAAAGCTGGCGGTAATTAGGATTTGTCGTCCACGTCTGCTGATTGGTGAAAAGCTGGTCCTGCATCGCCCAAAACTTGTTGCGGTCCTGCATTCCGGCTGCTTCGGCGGCAACGGCCGCGTCATAAGCCTTGTCGTGAGCAGGTATCGAAAGCGGATAATTACGGAATATGAATCGAATTCTGCTGCCGTATATTCCCTGCAGTTCCTTCATTGTCGGATGGACCGAAGCGCACGCTCCGCATTGAAAATCCGCGAATTCTTCGACCGTTACGGCCGCCGTCGGCGATCCAAGCATATTCGGCGGCTGAGCACCGAGCGGTGCGGTCGTGGACGCCGGTGTTTTCGCCGTCGTGTTATTAGCCGTTACATTATTGGCAGCGGTCTTCGGCTTCGAGGAATTATAAAAGAAATAGGCGCCGACGACGGCAAGAACTAATACTCCCACGATTATGGCTAAAGGGACGCCGCTGCTCTTTTTTGGTTCGTTCATCATTTATTTTCTTGGCGGCATTGCTAAAGTTGGACACCGCTATACTTATTTAAGAGTCCTTTGAAAAACCTATCTAGACTTTTTTGACAGAAACCGAAAATATATCGAAATGCTCCGGTTTGTTCCTCTTATTTATGCTTGTTCATCTTGTTCGGTGGTAAAAAAGGGAAACCACGGAACAAGATGACTAAGAAAGAACAAAAGATTCAATCAGGATTGATAGATAGGTTTATCAAAGAACTCATTTAACAATTCTCAAACGTTTATTAGTGCTGTTTTGTTCTGTCTGTGCCGTAACGCTCTCCTTAACCTTGTTATAGATCCCGTCCGTGTTCAACCCGTATTCGGCAAGCAGCGTTTTAGGATCACCATGTGTGATGATCTCGTCCGGCACGCCCATTCGTACGACGGCGGTGTTATCAAGCAGATCGTGTTCTTCAAGCAATTCCATTACCGCCGATCCGAAACCGCCGGCAAGATAAGCTTCTTCTACTGTCACGATCAAACTGTGATTCTTTGCCAATTCGATCATCGTCCCGGCATCAAGAGGTTTGACGAAGCGGGCGTTAATTACGGTTGCCTCGATCCGCTCATTTGCCAGTTTTGAAGCCGCATCGAGCGCGGGATTTACCATCGAGCCATATGCAACAATCGCAACGTCCGCTCCCTTGCGAAGAACTTCGGCTTTACCGATCTCTATCTTTTTCGCCTCGGCGCTGATATCGACGCCAAACCCGTTGCCGCGCGGATAACGGATCGCCGCCGGTCCCGGATATTCGATGGCGGTCAGGATCATATCCCGCATCTCGCCTTCGTCCTTCGGCGCCATCAGTATGATATTCGGATAGCCGCGCAAATAAGCGATATCGAGAAGGCCGTGATGCGTCGGCCCGTCCGCCCCGACGATGCCAGCCCGGTCCATCGCGAACGTGACGTTAAGGTTTTGCAAACAAACGTCATGAATTATCTGGTCAAATGCTCGCTGTAAAAACGTCGAATAAATCGCTGCGACCGGCTTCAGGCCTTCGCACGCCATTCCGGCGCAAAATGTGACGGCGTGCTGCTCCGCAATGCCGACATCGAACGCACGTTCCGGAAATTTCTCAAGTATCTTGTCAACGCCTGTTCCGTCGGGCATTGCCGCCGTCAGGGCGACGATCATGTCGTCTTTTGCCATCAATTCACACATCGTTTCGCCAAAGACCTGTGTGTAAGTTGGGGCGACGGTTTTGCTCGATTTATACGGCAATCCCGTTTTCGGGTCGAACGGTCCGGTTGCGTGATAGGCGTAATAGTTCTTTTCGGGGTTCGGGAAGCCCTTGCCTTTCGTCGTCAGTGCATGGACGATCACCGGCCCGTCGTCAACCATTTTGGCTTCTTCCAAAGCGGCAACAAGCATCGGTACATTGTGGCCATCGACGTAGCCTATATATTTGAACCCAAGCTCGTTTACCAGAGCGCCGGGCAGCACCGCGGCCGCAATCGCGTCCTTGACCGACTTCGCCACATGACGGAGCCGCTGGCCAATTCCCGGAACGCTTCCCAATGCATCGCCGATCTCTTCCTTTAAATGCTGATAGCTTTGCGCTTCCTTGATGCGGTTCAGATATCGGCTCAATGCTCCGACAGCCGGGGCGATCGACATCTCGTTATCGTTCAATAGCACGATCAGCCGCGATTTCAGATGTCCGGCCTGATTTATCGCCTCCATAGCCATCCCGCCCGCAAGCGACGAATCTCCAATAAGCGCGCAAACATGAAAGTCTTCTTTCTTGATATCGCGGGCGATAGCCATGCCCAATGCAGCCGAGAGCGATGTCGAAGCGTGCCCGGCCCCAAACGTATCGTATTCCGACTCCTCCCGCCGCAAAAAGCCGCTCAATCCGCCGGGCTGCTTTACCGTATGTAGCTCGTCGCGGCGGCCGGTTAATATCTTGTGCGCATAGGCCTGATGCCCTACGTCCCAGACAAGCCGGTCGTCCGGCGTATCGAATACGTAATGCATCGCCACCGCAAGCTCTACCGCGCCGAGGCTCGCACCGGTGTGGCCGCCTATGCGCGAGCACGTTTCGATTATAAAGGCGCGCAGCTCATCGGCCACTTCCTGCAGATCCTCGACCCTAAGCTGACGAAGGTCGGCCGGTGAGTTAATTTCGGATATAAATCTCATCTTAAATTTACCGCTGGTTCGACAACCAAATTTTGCATTTTAGACTGATGACGCCGAAATGTTAAATGGCCAATCGCATATTGATTTTAGAACAAATTGGTGATTTTTACATTTCTTTACACTACTTTAGCCGAAAACTTTAGACTAAATGCCCACATCCGGCGTCAAAACACACGACAGCAAAAAGCTACACTAAATTAAAGAGGTATAAAAATGTCATTAAGAACTAAATTTTTCCCAGCTATTGCCGCGTCATTTGCCTTCGCCGCATTCGCAACCTTTGCCTCGGCCCAGGAAGTGCCGGCGCCAGCCGAGAAGGCCGACGCCCAAAAGGCCGAGAAAATAGAACGAAAGGGCCACGGCCGGCACGGTGAATTTGGCAAGGGAATGCACGGAGACAAGAGGCGCGGCGGCAGGATGGGCCTTCGCGGAATCGAATTGACCGATGCCCAGAAAGAGCAGATGCGTAAGATCCACGAAGCAAACCGCCCGGATGAAGCAACACGTCAGGAACTTAAAACTCTTGCCATGGCCAAGCGTGACGGCACGATAACCGCCGAACAGCAGGAACGGATGAAAACGCTGAGATCCGAGGCCCGCGAAAAAGGTGCGGCGATTCGGCTTCAGATCGAAGGCATCCTGACGGCGGAACAACGCCAGCAGCTCGAAACCCGTAAACTGGAAATGCAGAAGAAAAAGGAAGAGCGTAGACAGCTTCGCCAGCAAAAATCGACAACACCGGAAAAAACAAACGATAACTAATCCCGATTAATGAACAGAAAAAGAGGCGTGAAGATCGATCTTCACGCCTCTTTTTCTGTTCTTATCCTTCTTAACTCTCTCTTATTCCTCGGCTTCCGGGGTTAGTCTCACTCTGAATATTAGGTCAGATTAAGATTTTCCACCACAGAACGAGATGAACAAAAAGGAATAGGTAGAATATGATTGAACCTACCCAATAAACAATTCCTCTTCCACATAAACGCGGTCGATCTGTTTTGGCGACGGGGCAAAAAGAACTTCGAGGCCTTTTTTCACACCGGCCATAACCGCCGCGATCTCGCGGGCCGGCTCAACGATCTTAGTGTGAACAAAGTCCGTCGTGGTCGTCACCTGCAGTTGCGTGCGGTCGATTGTCCGGCTAACGAGCTCAACCTTGTCGCGAGCCGTCAGTGCGGTTGAATTAACTATCTGCCGCAGATCGTATACCTCTTCCTTTATCAATTCCGTCGATTCCGCCAAATATCTGGTCGCGGTCGAAAGGTTTGCCGACACTTCATTGAAATTGACCGACATTTCCCTACCTTGAACGGTTATCGCATTCAACTTTTCAAGAAGCGGGTCAAGCCTTTCCTCGACCCGCTTAGCTGTCACGGTTAATTTTTTAGCCGTCACGGCGATTACGACCACCGCCAGCGCCATAATTATAAAACATACCGCGATAACGATCACCGAGATCATTGTCCAGAATTGAAGATCGGTCGTGTTCATAAACTAATTGTTTTCTTTGGTGTCCTCGACCGGATAGCTCGGACGGCCGTCGGCGATAGCTTTCGATTCGTTTCTGCGTTTCTCGGCAACGTATGCGTCCTTTCCCGCTTCGACCGCCGCCGTAAACGGATTTACGGACTGAGCAGCGGCGCTCTTTGCCTTTTCAGTCAGAGTTCCCGCCTTTTCCTGCGCCGTCTGGTACAATTCGCTCGCCTTCTCGCGCGAAACTTCGTAGTATTCACCGGCCTTTTCCTGAAGCTGGGCAGCCGTTTCCTTGCTCTTTTCGATGCCCTTACGAGTGGCGTCTGCTATATCCTCGCGTAATTCCACGCCTGATTTTGGTGCAAAAAGCAAAGCGATTACGGCACCGATGCCGCCGCCGATAAGCAAAAAGGTTAATTTTGTCGTTGCACTCGTCTCTTCCCGTTCGTATTCGTGTCTCATAAAATATCTCCTCCCACGCTAAAATTGCGCTGATAGTCCACTTCTAATTCTGTGAAATCTGATTATATCAGAACTTTGAGGTGGGCAAAAGTGATTCTGAGCGCGCATAGAATTTTGCCCGCGAATTACGCGAATGAACGCGAATAAGAATTTTTTTTTAATTTCGCCTGGTCAATTGTTACGGAGCCCCGCGATCAACCTCGTGTTCCCTTATCTTATTCGCGTCTATTCGCGTAATTCGCGGGCAAAAAAATCCTATTCGTATTACGGTTAGGAAATTGAAGTGTAGCAAATTACCGCCCCGACACAGGCGATGAAAAATGCGCTGAAAACCGGCAGGGCTTTTACGATGCGGTAGTTGGAGACCTTTTCGCCGTCAAACAATCTGCCGCCGTAAAGAAACACCAGCCCGACGATCGTCAGCGTTGCCGCTAACCCGAAACTGAAGGCGACGGTCAGTACCAGCCCGTAACCGATCCGGTTAAGATTGATCGCCGAAAGCATCAGCACCAGAGCGGACGGACACGGCAGAAGCCCGCCGGATACGCCGAGCGCAAGCAAGCTCTTCCAGGTGATCGAATCAGGTACGGCGTGCGAATGCGTACTGCCGTCATGCGTATGAGTAAGCGCGTGATCGTGGGCATGATGAGCGTGGCCGTGATCATGGCCTTCGTGCGAATGATCATGGCCGTGATCAAGTGAATGGGGGTGTCCGGCGTGATCGTGATGATGTCCACCTCCCCTGTAGCCAAGTGCGGAAAGCAATCTTGACTTAAACATCGTGAGCCCTATGTAGAGCACGATCAGGCCGGACAAAAAACCTAGAAACGGCATTATTGTTTCGGGCAGGATGTAATTTGACGCGAACAGCATCAAAAACCCGAGCGCAAATACGCCCAGCGTGTGCGTGACCGTAACCGTCAGCCCAAGAAACGCCGCATGCTTGGCGGTGCCTTTCGAGCCGACCAGATACGCTCCGACGACCGCTTTCCCGTGGCCCGGCGACATTGCGTGCATTGCACCCAGTCCAAGCGCGATCAGTAGCCCGAAAACGGCTATCGGAAATGTTATCTCGGGCACGGCAATCAATTCGGCCAGCCGGTCCTTCTGAACCGCGGAGGTGTAATGCCCGTCGCGATTTTGAAGCGGCTGTGCGTTTTGAGCTAAAGGGCCGGAAGCAAAGGAGAACTTCGCGGCCCTCTCACTCAGGGGTGAGGCCAAGGTTTCAACCGGATAAGCCTTTAGCTCATCGGTTATTGCGCTTCCATATGCGGTGCTGTCGAAAACTTCGACGCCGGCCGCACGCGTAACGACGATCTCGCGCCACCCCAATCTCTCGGAATAATTTTCGTTTCGAAACGCCGCACTGTTTGCCGTCTGGGCGTTAGCGACATCGCCGATCAAATCCCATTCGATTCGCAGCGTATTCAGCCCGCCCGCACCCGGCACAAGCTGAATATTCTCCGCTGCGGCCCTCAACGGCACGGCATTGCCGTTAATATCCAGAAACAGATTCTTCAGGTATACAGGTGTTAAAGCGGCAGAATAAGCCTTTAATTCAGTATCGGAAATCGCCCCGTCCTTATCCGTGTCGATTACGCTGATTTCCTGAAACGCCGGTATCTCCGCCATATCGAGAACCTGCCGGATGCTAACCTCGGACTTACCGACCTCAAGACGCGAGTATTGATTGATGCTGAAATTACCCAGCGGATGCGCAGACGCAAATGCAGCGAATGCCAAAACCAAAACCGTTGCATATAAGATAAATTTCGCAGCCATCACTCTCGCTTACCCTTGTACCTCTTTTTCCTGTTTTTTTTGTTCCATTCCTGCTCATCTTGTTCGGTGGTTATGATTAAATCCGACCACGGATCAAGAGGAACAAGGACGAATGAGACGAAAGAAAAAGCTTGTCGTATTCAATTTTTAGAAATGCCCTTTAGTTCCTCAAGCGTCTTTCTCGCCACTCCGGCCTGGATCAGATCGAAAGACGGATTCAGTGTCAACGCCTCATCAATCAATCGAAAAGCTTCGCGTTTGTTTCCCGATGCTTTTTCGATCATTCCCGCGTGATATTTAATTCGAGCGTCATTCGATTTCAGACGCATCGCTTCGTCAATTTTTTTCTTTGCCTCAACCACTTTACCGTTTTTGAAAAGGCACCACGCCAGAACATCGGTCGTATAAATGTCCTTTCGCATCGCGTACTCGTTTTCCGCAATCGTCAGCGCTTCGGCGAACTTTACATCGCGGTCCGCCCAGAAAAGGGCAAGTTTCTTTTGATCGCCCGCCGCTCCGAGCTTTTCTTCGACGACCTCAACCAGATCGTATTGCTGCTTCGCTTTTTCAGCATCGCCTCGAAGTGTATAAACGTGCCCCAAATTGATTATCGCGTCCACCGCCGGCAGACGGTTCTGCGCGTCGGTCAAAAACTTTTCGGCGCCGTCCAAATCATTTTTCGCCGCCAATAAGCGGCCCTTTGAGGCTAGAGCAAGAAAATAGCCGGGATAAACGCTGAGAGCTTCGTCGTAGATCTTTTCAGCCTTGGCAAACTCGCCGTATTTCCAGTGTTCGTCACCCAATTGAACAAGACACCAACTCTGCGTTTCCGTCTCTTTCGGGTCGGCTGAACGTGCCGCCTGCGTCATGCTTTCCAACGCTCCGGCGTGGTCGCCGTAAAGCGA
>JANNGV010000159.1:0-2905 GCA_031404055.1 Chloracidobacterium sp. | reverse complement strand
GATCATGGCTCGCTGGACGGGCTGCTGTGGACCACGGGGATTGCGGTATTCCTCGGGGATCTCGGCGACGGGCTCGGGCTTCCTTTCCTTGTCGCGCTTCAACTGTTCGGCCTTGAGCTTCTCAAGACGTTCCCTGACGTCCTCGGGGCGATAAAGAAGATCTTCTTACCATTAAATATTTCTGTTGGTGATAGTTTCATCTATAACTCTGAAGCGTCGGAATGCGTTTTCTCATTATCCTTTCTTAAGGTAATTCCGAAAGATCGAACGGCGACAATTAGAATAATTGCCACAGCAAGCCCTTCGAAAAAGAAGGCTTTTAGAAGTAATAATCCGATAGACTGTTCGGCATCGTATGATGCTGCGTTTATCTTGGGATTTTCGCGATTAAAGTAAACTAGTACTGGGTAGTGTTCATTCGGCCCCATCACATATTCCCCACCATATTTTTCCATTATTTCGTTTTCGCTGAGTTGCGTTAATGGGTTTACACCTTCGTCTGACTTCCCTTTAAAACTCCTTCCATCAGGTGTCTTGAATTCGTAGTTTATGCGATATCCATCAAATGAAACGTCTTCACCTCCACCCGACCATCTCTCAGAAACCTTTGTTACACGTGCTGTAGCCGTTGCCCCCTTCGACTGAAGAGCCTTGAGCGTCAGCATTGGTTTCAAGGCTAAATACCCTAGTGAAAGTCCAAGAAAGAGTGTCGCAACACATAAAAATTGGAAAAATCTCTTGTTCCATTTCACGTTCTTGTCTGTGCCCAAAATATGTCTCGCCAGTTCGCCCTCGTGAGCAAACAGCGTTGCCACAAACCCAACGGCAAAAATCAAATCTAGTAGAATCCAATCGGCTGACTCATATTGAAAGTTGCTAAATGGAAAATAGATGTACAAAGCAAGAATGTAGAACAAAGTCCAGATTCCTAATCGAGAGCCTTTGTCCGCCTGCGAAAGGCCAAAAATCCCCCACGCCGCCACACAGGAAACTAAGACCTTTACCAGAATGAAATAGACCTCTGAATAGCTCAACGTTGCCGCAACTAAAACTATTGCAACGAGAAATCTAGCAGTGCTGAATAACTTTGATTCCATGCTTCAAAACTTTGTCTATTCCTAATATCGCCGGGCTTCCCGCGTTTCGCGGCGCTTATCCACGTCGTTTACGGCGTGGCCGGCGTCGGTCAAGAGATCGAGAGGGTGTTTTAACGTCTTTCTCGCTCCCGGCTTTAGCCTCACGCAATAATTCAACCAATTCTTCCAAAGTCGGAGGCGGTTCAATGAACTCCTTTGGATATGGGTAAAACTCGTATTTTCCTAATACCAATTCCTGACTCATTTCTTCACCTTCGCTTTCTTTCCCTCAACAAACCCGATCTTGCGTTTCAGATACTTCGGATCCCGCATGATCTCACTCAACAACGCCGAAACCGCCCCGAATTTCTGTCCGTGATAATCGGTGACTTTCTCTAACGCTTCAACGCGATCTGCTAAATCCTGGTGGAGTGCCAACATCGCCCGAATTTTTACAAACGCTCGAACAACGACGATGCTTGTCTCAACGGCTGTAGGACTGTTCAAGACACTTGCTAGCATTACGGCACCGTGTTCTGTAAACACATAGGGTAAATAGCGCCGACCACCTCGTTGTTGATGGTTTGAGGTCACAAATTGTGACCTCAAACCATCGGCCTCAACTTCGGAAAGCTGGAACATAAAATCTTGCGGGAATCTGTGTACGTTTCGTTTTACAGATTGGTTCAAAACTTTTGTAGCGACTTGATAAACTTCGGCCAGATCGCTGTCCAGCATCACTCGTTGTCCACGAACAACGAATATCTTGTCCTCGATTTCTTCGATGACTGCGAGTTGTTCAGACTGTTTCTTCTTAGTCATCATATTTCCAACTGGCCGCAATTTGCTATTTCAATTCTTGAGGTCACAAAACGTGACCTCAAACACTAATCCGTCACATTACACAACCCAATAATCGGCTGATGCAGCATCGTGATCTCTGCATTCCTTCCCATGTATGAGCGGGCCATGGCGATGGCTTCGGTTAGGTTGTCCGCCCGTTCCCAGCCGAGCATTTCGGGGACGTGGGCGTTTTCGGCGCCGGCTACTATTACTTTGCCGACGTGCTGGCGGCCATTTTCGCCCCAGTACCACATGAAGAACGGATGCGCTCCATGATAGGCGTTGCCGCGACGATACATCTCGATGTAGGCCGGATTTGTCGCAAACTCGCGCTCGTATTTTTCTCGCAAGAAGAACGCATCGCGCGATTCGGGTAGCAGCCGGTGGAAAAACTCGATGTACGACGGGTGAAAATTATGATCGAATTCGTCAAAGCACGGATGCGTAATGATCATCACGCCGCCCTTTCGCAGCAGAGGCTTGTTACGGTACATATTGAAGTGATAACCGAGAGCCATCACCTGAACCAGCAGCGGATTCAAGGCCGAATAGACGTTGTAAGGCGAAATATCCGGAATGCCCGAGATCAAAATGTCGCACTGGCCTTTGACCGGAATCTCGTACTGGCGATAGTTCAATTCCAGTATTTTGTCGTGCACCGGCTCGGTCTTTCCGGCGTAGCAACCAATCAGCTCATACTGGGCTGGGATCGCATGAAGCATCTTTCGCCGCACGCCGCGCGGCATTTTAGAGAACGTCCTCTTCATCGCCTCCCATTTCATCCTGTCCATAAACGAAAACTCGTCCTCGTTCCGCGTCAGGATGTCGTAGCCGTCCGGGAACATTTTGTTGTTCAGAGCGGTCTCGATATGGAAAACCTTGCAGTTTTCATCGACGAGTTTACCGAGCCGGATAACCTTATGATTCAGCTCCGAGGCGGGCGGGTCCATGTACGAATGCGAATCGCGGATCGTCTGCGGCTCGTG
>JANNGV010000158.1:0-3452 GCA_031404055.1 Chloracidobacterium sp. | reverse complement strand
CCACGAACGGATGGACGGTATCCATTGATCGGCAAGCTCCGATCTTTCCAACGCATACGTAACTGTCGACAGGCTGGGACAAGGCCGATGAGACGTCGGAGTATTTGCCAGAATTAGGCGATGATTGTCAGTGGTATGCTCGAAATAATAGTAAATACCTTCTTCTTCCATCAGCCGCGATGCAAAGTCCCAGTCGCTCTCGCGGTATTGAACGCAATAGTTTCTGGGTTCAAACGTACCTTGCAGCTCGACATCGAACTCAAAGCCCTTGAGTACTTCCCTGAGTATGTCCGGGACCGATTTATTCTGAAAGATGCGGCTTTGCGAGATTTGGGTTAGCAGCCAGACTTGCGGAACCAGTTCCGCACGGTATTCGGAAAAACGCGGATTACGGCTGCCCTGCGTGAAGTTAACGCATATGCCGTGAAAATAGCGTTCGGTTTTCGTCTCGCTCGCCTGTCCCTGAATGGCGGCAATGATCATCGGATTACCAAGCAAATCCTTCGGATCGATGACGGTTGGCTCAAAGCCTTCGACTGCCTCTTCATGCAGCATTTCCAATTCGATGCGGAATAGCTGATTCAGCCCTTCGCGGCACCGGATGCGTTTGATCAGAAGGAAGTCGTCGGCAAGCGGTGTAGTGAGATGAAGTAGTCGATCGTCTTGCGTGGTTGCCATATTTTTAGCCTAACGTTTGGAATTTGACGAAAGCTGCCTCTCGCTATTCTGCGAAGATGCGTCACGGATCCGGACCCAATCTTTTTATTACTCGAGTTCTTTGAAAAACCTATCTGACTAACCTTCTTTTTTTACAAAAACTGGAAGGTATCGAAATGCTCCGTTTTTTGTTCCTCTGATTCGTGCTTGTTCCTCTTTTTCGGCGGTAAAAAAAGGAGAACCCCGGAACAAGAAGGACGAAAAGGATTCGGTCAGGATTGATAAAATAGGTTTTTCAAAGAACTCTACTAGTTCGAACGGCGCGATTATATCGACGTAGATACTTCGTCGAGAATATTACGCTTTGAACGCGATTACAAAGAAACGCGCCATGGAAATTGGGCCGTTTACATTAACGGTAAATCCAAGGGTTACTGCTTACAAAAAAATGTGACAAGCGATGGGTTGTTATAACGACAACCCCAAATTACTCGCGACGTTCAATATTTCCCGCTTGCTAGCCGCCGATCAGGGTCGTTCTGGCAAGCACCGCCGCTGTCAGCCCTATAAAAACGCCGCATGGCGCCGTCATATCTCCGGATGGAACCCATCGGGCGGCGGGCATATTGTGGATCAGCACCGTTACCGAACCCTTTATGATAAGGTTTGGCGGCCCGGCCGGCGGCGGCGGAATCGGCGGATGAATAATACCGGCGGGCGGAGTTACAACGCCTGAACATACGACAGCACACCCGACGTGAGCCGCGGGCAGCATCTCGATCATTACCGGTCCCGTCATCCCCGGCGGGCAAGGCCCCGACGGCGGTGGGCCGACGAGGCCCGACGGTGTAATTGAGTCATGTGATATCGGATCGCCTTTTCGTGCTGCTGGAAACATATGCTATACCTCAAATAATTTGTTCATCCTTGATCCACCGAGTCGCTCACGACGCTACCTGGCCGGCATCCGCCGGTCAAAAATCGGGTCAGTATTCAACATCACCTTAACGGGCAGGCTGAAAGTATCTTCGACCAGATTGGGCTTCCAATTTCCACGAATCCGTGTCACTTTCTCGCCGCCAATTTCGACTTCCATAATCTGAACACCATCACGATTCTCCGTCCATCCAAGGATGAGCCTGATGGTTTCTAAATCGACGATTTTTGCGTCCTCTTCCTTCGGCGGGCCGAAATACGGGCTCTTCTCCTGTACCGGAAGCCCTAGTTCGATCTTCCCTTTGACCTCGGACCGAGGCTTTACGGGCCTGGCATAGGGAATTTCCTGAGCGTTAACCCGCTTTCCTACCGGTGACTGCAATAATGCGCGGACAAGCCTGAGAGTTCGTGGTTCTTCGAAGAAACAATAGGCCGTTAACCTATCGATCTTTGGTTTATAGCCATCGTAAGCGATCATTTCGTCAAACACGTATATCAATCGATCGGAATCGTTCCTAAACGTATATTCGACGATAAGCTTATCTTTCTCAACGCGGCCGCTACCGCTTAATGAAATTTTGTTCAAACTATTCTTCTCAGCCATATTTATCTCCGCGGGACTGCTTACCCTTTCCAGGGCCTGACTATTGCAGCATACCGCTACTAACAATCCGAACACCGACATCAGCAATCTTCTTCCCATTAATACCTCAATCCGAAATAACGTTAAAGTCATGGTCCGTTCGCTGATAGTCGCCGCCTAGCTCACGAATCAGGTCATTCTCCGTATTCGGGTCATTCGCATGCCCGTGGATACCGATCGTTTGCGATTCTTCCTCGGTGCTGCCCGGTTCGGCAGCCTCGGGAATATGGTTCAAATCGTTGCCGCCCTGAGCGTTGTCCGCATGAAACAGTTCGTGTCCAAGGATAGCCGGTCTCACGCCCTGAACCGGATTTCCATTCTGGTCCGTATAAGTCGGCTGGAAATTCGGATCGTATTCAATAAGCGAATCGCTGCCAACGCCCGGCGTCTGTGCCGCCGCGTCTCCGTCTGTCGGGGTCGACTGACCGCCGCCGACACCGGGAGCGAGAGCAGGATCGAGCGCTCGAATCGTAGTGGTGTGCGTGCCCGCATTGATGCTGTCCATCCTCGTCCGGCCGGAGGGTGTGTTATACAAAGTCGATAGGTCAGATAATGCCGCGCCGGTGAACTCATCATCTCCATCCACGATGATGTTATCACCGCCAACGGTATATGTGCCGTCGTCTCTGCGTTTGACCACGGGTGCATGCTGCAGGTTTGTGGTTCCCCACCTTCGGCCTCCGCCTCCGCTGTATTTTCGCGGTTTGTCACAGTATCCCGGTTCGCCGGTATCTGCCTGCTCCGCATCAAGCGGGCTGCCGATCCGCGCGGGAACCAATGGAGGGGCAACCGCACCGCAATTGATCTTCACCATCGGGCCCTGGATCGTGACGCCCATCATGTCCACGATAATGCAGCTTGAACCAACGACGAGCGTGATCTTCTGAGAGGCTTCAAGCGTAATGCTTCTCGAGTTTACCTCGATCTTGCTTTTAACCGCCGTATGCTGATAGCCGTCAAAACCTTCGGTGCGGTTTCCTTTTACGATCTCGTAACAGTCTTTGTCGATGCCGATATACTGGTCGCCGACCACGTGCAGATCGTAGTTGCCGCCGACCGTGATGGCCAGATTACCGCCGTAATCCGTGTCGTCTCCCTCTTTGACCTGGTAACCGATAACTTCCTGCCGGTTGCCGCCACAAGTTTCGTAGTGCGAGCCGCGGGCGCGAAAGTCCATTCGCTTTTGCGAGTAAAGAAACACCTGTTCTTTTTTTGC
>JANNGV010000157.1:0-2679 GCA_031404055.1 Chloracidobacterium sp. | reverse complement strand
CTTCCGCGCCTTAAGCCCGTCCATTAAACGCCTGACGTTTTCATCGACCGTCAGCACGGCTTTCCGCGTTTCCTCGGAATCCGGCGAATAACCATGACCTGCGTCGTCCACATCGCTGAAATAAAGCGTGTACAAACGTGGGCGTTCGGGCGGCGGCAGGTCGATCCACGCCAGAAACTGATCGACTCGATCATTATTCGGGATCTTTCCGTCGTACTCCTTCCAGAAAGTCGGCCGCCGCCCGGCAATTTCCGCCTCGGTTCCGGGAAAAAAAAACGCACCGGCCTTTAGGTTCTGCTTTTCCGCCGTCACCCAGACCGGCTCGCCCAGCCACCAACGCGAATTCTGCACCTCTTCACGCTTACCGAGGCTGAATGTCGTCCCGAAATCCCATATATTATTCTCGATAATGCCGTGATGCGACGGATAAAGTCCGGTCGCGACCGTGTAATGATTCGGAAACGTTTTGGTAGGGAACGACGGGATCATCCACTTGGCCCGCACACCTTGTTTAGCCAGTTTGTTAAGCGTCGGCGGAGCGTATTTTTCAAAATAATCGTACCGAAACCCGTCAAGCGAGATCAGAATGATCGTCGGTTTGAGGTCTTTGACCTGAGCCTGAGCCGAAACAAAAAAAAGCCAGCCGCAGGCGAGGTAAAGGAACATCGTCATGCTCAGACGCATAAAATTTTTCATTCGGTAAGGTTAGCGAAATAGAAAATAAGCCGGAATGTTGGTTATTATAGAACAGGCGCCGGGTTTATCAAATCTACCTGGAAATAAATAAGATGGCGGTCTATGTCGACAGTCTGCGCGATTATGGATGGCGGCATGGGCCGTCATGTCACCTTATTGGCGACTCGATTGCCGAACTGATCGAGTTTGCCGTGTCGATGGGACTGCGTGCCGAATGGTTCCAGCCGAAAAGCTCGCCGCACTTCGATCTGACCGCCGCCGCTCGTGCCGTTGCCGTTCAAAATGGTGCGGTTGAAATAAATCAAAAGGAATTGGTAATCAAGCTGCGTGCATTGCGGGAAAAGCGCTTACAATTAATCCTTGAGCTTCCGTATGGAGACGGATAGAAAATGAGAACCTTTATATGAAAAACCTCGGATTGAACATCACGCTTTTCATCTGCGCTTTCTTCTGCGCCTGCGACGTTCAGAGCGGCATCACAAAGAAAAGCGTCGAGAAATATGCCCCCTCTCCTACTCCCGAATGGAAGGTCGTCGCGGAAGAACCGATCGACCCTGCCGACATCGTCACTGTTGAAACTAGCGTTCAGGGACCGCTGATCTCGATCAACAAGGCCGAGGAGGCGAAGAAGATCGTTAAATGCGATAAGTACAACCGCGTGATGGTAAACGGTGATGCAAAGGAGGTCAAGATAATAGGTGTGTGCAGCCAGTTAATGATCAACGGAAGCAGAAGTAAAGTTACCGCTGTCGCCTCGTCCGAAATTATAGTGAACGGTCGAGAGAATAGTGTTGAATATTCGAAGTATGCCAACGGGAAGAAACCGTTGATCAAAGATAACGGAGATGGAAACACTGTCCTGAAGCTTGGCACGACTGATCCCAAATAGTCCTTCTATCGTCTCAACCTCCGGCAATTTATCAAGAAGCCTTTGATCAGATGACAACGCAGAGGATCTCGGAATTTTCGGGTGACTGTAGCTCGTAATCGATGTCTGTCGGCAGCACTACGTTGTCTCCGGCCGTGAATTTATGCTCGCCGAGCTTTTCCGAACGTACTTTCAAGCGGCCCTTGATCACAAAATAGAACAACAAAATGCTCCCCGTCCTTCCTTTCGGCGACCAAATATTACCGGCGATCGACCGCAGCCTGTAAACCTCGGCCATTCCATTCGACGCAGCATGTATTTCCGTGTCGCCGACCTCAAATCCCGCAAATTCATCACGTTTCCACTTCGAATCCGCCGCGATGTAATGTAAAAATCGCTGGCCGCCGAACGAGCGGTTCGGTTTGATTTGTTCCGTCGGTAAAGTTAGATCGTGATCGGCCCATGTTTCGTGAACGGCGGGTGAGCTGATCTCAACGACCTCGGAATTTGCTTCGGCTTCGAGCACACGGTGGCGTATCTCCGGCGGCTGCAGCACGCAATCGCCTGGTTTTAGCCAAAACGGCGGTCCCTGATCTTCGTAAACGACGCGGATTGCACCGGCGACGCAGTAGATCATCTGAAAACGGACCTTGTGATAATGAACATAATCCGCAACCTCGCCGCCATTGGTCAGGCGAATGTGCGAAGCGATAACCTTGCCGCCAAGCCTGTCGGGAATCAAGTCGCGATACTCCATGCCCGCACGGCCAACGCGCCGGTCAGAACCACCTGCGTGAGCGGGTGGCATGTACGCGGCGCGAATATCAACGTTCGGACCAACTGCTGACGCAGTCAGTTCTGCCTTCAGCCTAAACCTTTCGCCGTTTTTCGATATCAATGCTTCGCGCGGGGCGTCCGCCGGAAAGATCATGTCCAGCCGATAACCAAGCTGTTTGTATTGTTCGATTGTCTCGTCGAGGTTTCGACACTGGATAATCTCAACCTTATGTTCCGTCGACGGAAGCTCATTTTGTGACAAGTTCGGCATAAATGTCGTCTTCGTCGTTGTCCCAAATTTTATCCAATGAACTTTCGGCCCGCACACCATGGACAAC
>JANNGV010000156.1:0-3653 GCA_031404055.1 Chloracidobacterium sp. | reverse complement strand
AGGGCGACAGCATCCTTTACGACACTGTCTTGGTGGACTATGGTGGTGTAGCTTGGGAACTGCTCACTTTCTTGTTCCTCTCGATCTTTCTTGTTTCTTCTGGTTCTGTGGTCAAATAGTTCGTCAACCACAGACGAAGATGAACAGGTAGAAATTATAGTAAGAATTCGCAAGGCGGATAAGATTTGGGTGGTTGATGCAAATCCGATTAGCCCGCTCTAAAAGCTCATGACAGACGAAAAACTTGTTCGCGGCATTGGCCGGTGGGATCTGACCGCGATAGCGATAAACACGATAATCGGGGCAGGCATTTTTGGATTGCCCGCAAAAGTACAGGCGTTGATTGGATCTTATAGTCTATTTGCATTCGTGCTTTGCGCAGTCATTATCGGCGTTATAGTGCTTTGTTACGCCGAGGTTTCGAGCCGCTTTTCCACTACTGGCGGGCCGTATCTTTACGCAAAAGAAGCATTTGGCTCGATTGTCGGATTTGAGGTTGGCTGGCTTTATTGGATCGTTCGTGTCACAACGTTTGCCGCGAATTGCAATTTGTTCGTTACCTACCTCGGATTTTTTGTTCCGTCAGCAAACGAGGGAGCGTTGCGGATCGCTTTTATAACACTGGTCGTGCTGATCATTACGATCGTTAATTTTATCGGCGTTCGCGAATCGACGGTTATGACAAATATTTTCACCGTCGGGAAGATCGTGCCGCTCCTGGTTTTCGTCGCAGTTGGAATGTTTTTCATTCAGCCGGCGAACTTTGACTTCTCGGCAGTTCCGGAATACGGGGCGTTTTCGGGTGCCGTACTTCTTTTAATTTATGCATTTGTCGGGTTCGAAGCAGCGGTAATTCCCGCCGGCGAGACTAAAGACCCACAGAAAAATGTGCCGTTTGCCATTTTGACGGCGCTCGGGATCGTCGCAGTTCTATATATTCTGATTCAGATCGTGAGCATCGGCACATTGCCGGGACTTGCCCAGTCGCAGCGTCCGCTCGCCGACGCCGCGACCGTGTTTCTCGGCGGATTCGGTGCCGCATTTATAACGATTGGGGCGTTGATCTCGATCTTTGGAAATTTGAACGTTGGCGTGCTGAGCGCAACCCGGCTCTTGTTTGGGATGTCCGAACAAAAAGAGATGCCGGCGTTGCTTGCTAAAACGCACAAGCGCTTCAAAACGCCTTACATTTCGATACTGATCACCGCAGTGGTGACATTGGTGCTGACGATCCAGTCGTCGTTCGTCACTGCTTTAACAATCGCAACCATCACGCGCCTGTTGGTCTACGCGACAACATGTCTTGCTCTGCCGGTATTTCGCAGACGCAGTGATCTGCCGGTAGCTCCGTTTTTAGCACCGCTCGGTATAATGGCGGCAATTCTATCGGTCGGCCTGATCGTCTGGCTGCTGACAAATGTTGATTTTGCAAAGGAAGGCCTCGCGATCCTGATCGCTGCCGGAGTGGGATTCGTGTTGTACGCAATTTCAAGATTTGTCGCCAACAAAAGACGTGATCCGGCATCTTAGCCTGATTTTGCGCTTTTTGTGACTTTTTGCGGCTAACTCTTCCCGAAAACACCGCCGCCGAGAAAATTTTCTCTCAGATATCCGATCGTGTCACTCAGCGTTTCCTGCTGATCGCGGGGCGTAAATCCTAGTTCTTCCTCGGCTTTTGACGAATCGAAATACCAGAAATACTCGGCCTGTTCAACCTCGTTCGGAGCTATGGGCGATGTCTTGCCCCAGTTTTTGTAGATCGAACTGATCATGCTCGAACCGGCCATCGCGAGCTTTTTTGGCACTTTCAGTATGGGCGCGGAGACGCCGGACAATCTTTCCAAGCGCCCAAAAAATTCTGGAAAAGTCATGTTCGCCGCACCGAGGAGATATTTCTCCTGATGCCTTCCTTTTTCAACAGCGGCGAGAAAAGCGGCCGCCACGTCGCGAACGTCCACGAAATTCAGCCCGCCGCTTGGCGAATAAGGAATTTTCTTTGCAAGAAAATCGAGCACGGGTTTTGTAGAGCTAAGCCGCTCGTCATCCGGCCCTAGCAGTAGCGACGGGTTCATTATCACCAGCCGACGTCCGTCGCCGTCAAATTCAGCCAAAGCCGTGCGCTCCTGATAATATTTCGACGCGTAATATGCCCAACGCGAGATTACATCGACCGGCTGCGGAAACGTTTCGTCAAAGACTTGCTCGTCCTCGCTGACGGCGATCGTTCCGCTTGACGAGGCAAGGATCATCGTTTGCACGCCAGCTTCCTTTGCCGCTTCGCACAGAATACGCGTGCCCTCGACATGAATCTTGTTCATCGCCGCCGCGTCTTCGTTGTCACGGGAAACCTTGCCGGCAAGATGAAATATGGTTGAAACATTCTTGACCGCCTTGGCAACGAGATCAGGACTTGTCACTGAGCCCTCGACAGCCTTCACGCCCGCGTCCTTCATCCAATCAGGCACGCTCGACGCCATCACACGCAAATGCTTCTCACCCGCGTCAAGAAACTGCCTCACAATGTGCGTGCCGAGAAATCCGGTGCCGCCGGTGATAAGGATCTTCTTTTCAGTTTTTGCTATCGCTTTTGTCTTCGGCATAAGATTTTTAACGCAGAGATCGCAGGGGACGCAGAGGCGTTTAGAAACCGTTTACCACCCTCCGAATACCGTCCCGTAGCAACTTATGATTAAAATTAATAAGTAAACCCAGCCGCAGATTGCTCATTCGCAAATACGACAGCAGTTGAGCTTCGTGTACTGGGTGAAGTCTTTCTATTGCTTTCAATTCCACGATCACCGAATCTTCAACTAACATATCAATACGATAGCCTGCATCAATCTTGATGCCCTGATAAACGATTGGCAATTTCAGCTGATTTCGACCTTAAGCCCCGCTCGCATTAACTCGAATTTCAAACATGCTTCATAAGCACCTTCGAGCATTCCCGGACCGAGTTCTTTGGGAACATTTATCGCCATCTCGATAATCTTCCCGCTTATGTCGTTCAATTCCATAGAAGTGTTAGACGCGGAAACAGCAGAATTTAGATAATTTGGTATGCCCTGTAACCGCCCAAGAAATTAAACTAAACTCTTCTTCTTCTCTGCGATCTCCGCGATCTCTGCGTTAAAAATTCCTACGGGCTACCATGTCCTACTGATCGCATGTGCCTCGGTATTAAACACAATCTTCTTAAAATCCAAAGTCTTTTGCGGCGCGAAAAGCAGATAGAAATACTTGAACGTCTCAGCAAAAAGAAAACTCTGCATCGCGTCTGATTTTTCTTTTGTCACCACGCTTTTTAGATGAGCATATCCATGTTCGGTGCGGCAGTATTTGACGAAATCTTCCCACATCTGCTTGCCCATCGACAGGTATTTAGGATCTTTTGTGTATTGATACAGATAATACGTCGATTCAACGATTTCGGGGCGCAGTGGATATCCGGCGTGTTCGACCTTCATTGTTTGGTAGTTGAAAACTTCCGGCTCTATGCCGTGCACCTGCCACATCGTGAACATTGAATCCTGCAAACGTTTCGCACGCGGCAGGTCGCCTGATAATGCAAGCACGGCTGGGAAGAACGCATCGAGTGCTCCGGTGGTTGTTTCGGTTCGCTTGCCGGTGTTCATATCGGCGTGACCGTACCA
>JANNGV010000155.1:0-3430 GCA_031404055.1 Chloracidobacterium sp. | reverse complement strand
GCTGAAAGAGAGGCCTTTAATTTTGTTGGGATACAAGACGCATAATAAATGGAGAATATAGTTCTCCGATGAAATCATGATGATTAGCGATTGCTATCTTCAAACAACCAGTTTTTCGAACAGACGCGGTCATGTAGGCCGTGAGCAGTTTAAGTATTTAATTAGGTGAGGAAGGAGTTTAGATTATGATTAAGAAACTATCGGTTTTGATTTTGACCCTGGCAATGGGTGCCATGAGCGTTTTTGCTCAAGACGATCAGATACGCAATTTGGCCGCAGGTCAGAAATATAAGATCAAGGGTGTTGTGGTCGCACAGGACGACACGAGTGTAATAGTTCGAGACTCTGTGGGTGTTCAGACCAAGATCATGATCGCACCGACTACGAGCATCAAGACAAAGGGCGGATTTTTTGGTGGTGGGGATAATGTTGCGTCTTCGCAGCTCGTTCGCGGATTGAGCCTTGAAGCGGAAGGCCGCGGTGATAACACAGGCGGTTTGGCCGCGACGAAGATTCGTTTTGGAAAAGATGACTTCCGCGTTGCGCAGTCCATCGACAGCCGGGTCGGTCCGGCCGAAGTTCGATTGACGCAGGCTGAAGCCAATGCACAGCGTGTTTCGGGCCAGATCGATGAGCTTATGGCCATCTCGAATGCCGCCCGCGGCGGTGCCAAGGCAGCTCAGGATACAGCGGATGCAGCTATTGCCGGTGTTAACGCTACCAACGCGAGAATAACCGCGATGGATGAATATGTTGTTCAATCAACGGCAACGGTCAACTTCAGAGTAAATAGTGCCATCCTTTCGCCGGAAGGGAAGGCTTCGCTTGACGAAGTAGCGACGGCGGCAATGACGATGAAGGGCTATGTTATCGAAGTGACAGGTTTCGCTTCGGCGGATGGAAGCACGATGAAGAATAAGGCATTGAGCCAACGCCGTGCCCAGGCTGTTATCGACTACATGGTCGAAACACACAACGTACCGCTTCGCAGAATCGGGCAGTCGTACGGTTTCGGTGAGCTTCAGGCAGTTGCCGACAACACAACCCGTGAAGGCCGTGAGCAGAACCGTCGCGTTGAAGTAAAACTTCTTGTCAGCCGCGGCATGAACCAGAACGTGGAGGTTCGATCTGTATCTCAGGATCCTGCCACTGACAACGAATAGTTAATTCGCATTTAACAGTGTGGAGGGCAAAAAAGTGAAATCGGTGAAAACCTTTTTCATTCTTTTGCCCTCTAACTTCTTAGAGGTAGTTCACATTTCCTAAATCCCCGTTCACCTCCACATCAATATTATGATATTTCGCATTACCGCCAAATTTACGCTTACCTTCGGCCTCCTTGTTGCCTCATTCCTATCGGCATCGGCACAGACGACTACACCGACACCACCGATTAAAGAAGAAGACCAGGTAATAAAGGTAAGTTCGAGGCTAGTTGTTGTGCCGGTTTCGGTAGTCGATTCAAATGGCGAACCCTTTCTCGGATTAAAGGCGGAGAGTTTCCGGATATCCGAGGAGAGTAAATCTCAGACGATTGACAGCGTCGGCAATGCCGATAATGTGCCGCTTGAGATCGCACTGCTTTTCGATGTTTCGGCGAGCACGGATGCGATGTTTAAATTTCAGCAGGAAACCGCCGCCAAATTTTTACGCGAGGTTCTCCGCGGTGAAGATCGCGCGACGATATTTACGGTAGGTCAAAAACCCGTATTGATTCAACCGCGCGACACTGCTGAAAAATCGATTATCAGCACGATGTCTATTTCTCCGAAAAAAGGAGCAACGGCCTTTTTCGACAGTGTTAGCACCGCGGCGGATTTTTTGAGAATTAATTCGCCGCAGGGTCGGCGGCGAGTCATCGTCGTTATTTCGGACGGTGAAGATAACTTTAGCGATGGCGTGCAGAAGGCCCAAAGAAATTTCGAACGAAATATTGCAGATAACCGGCCCGACCCTGACTTCAAACGGCTCGGCAGCATTGTGATGCAGGCGCAGCAGGCGGCTAAGATTTCGGAGCGAAGAAGAGTACTAAAGGCTCTGCAGGACGCAGATGCCGTTCATTATTCAATAAATCCAGGTGGAAGCTCATATTTGCTTAATAAAATGAGCGTATTCGGTCAGGAGAACATGGAGACATTCTCCAATGAAACAGGTGGAACCGCTTTTCTGCCGAAGTTTCAACCTATCGACACAAAAGATCAAATGCAAAATTCGGTAAATATTCGTAAGAACACGGAGGTACTCGAGTTGATCTTTAAGCAGCTTGCCAATGAGCTTCGAGCTCAATATCTGGTCCAGTACTACTCGGAATCGGAGTTCCCTGTGAATAAATATGTAAAGCTCGAAGTAGGGCTGCAGACGCCGGGCAATTTACGAGTTCGGGCTCGCCGGGGCTATTACGTCAAGAATTGATATTAGAGAAGACCTAATGTGAAAAGCCGTCAGCGTGTGCCGACGGCTTTTCATTCGCGAATATAGATGATTGCAGTAACTAACCCGCGAATTTTCCAGTCGGCATTGCCGGTTTTCCAACCGTCCAGCCCTCGCGTTTATTCTCAGGTGTCGCCTTCGGCGTAGGAGTTGGGCTCGGCATCGCGATTGCTCCCATAAGCGGTTCGTATTTTGGAGTAGGCGTTGCCAAAGGCACGATCAATCGTCGAACGGTTTCGCCGGGTTTTTTCCACATAGAAACCGCGAACATACCGCCGACAAGAGCGATGAGCAGAGAAAAGATCGCTGTTGTGAATACCGACAAACGCTCTTTGACCTGCGCCCACCCAACCGGACAATCTGCGGTGAGAATCGTTCCATCGCTCCGCTGAAAATACCGCACGCAAACCCGGCCCTCGGAATTCATCAGCAAATTCTCGGCATCATACTTTGTCATGCCTGAAAGATTGAAAACGTTCAGCTTACAGTCGCCGCAAAAACGTTTACGTCCATCACCATACATTTCTTCCCATTTGGCGGAACAAGGGCTCGCTATATTAATATTAGCAAGCGGACTGTCGAACTTCACCATAATAAAAACTCCGTAAAATAGTCTCCAGCAAGTTACTGATGAGTACTGAACGAAGCCTGGCCGACTTCTTGCAGAAAGCCTTATTCGATCTCGAATCTCGCTACGATCATACAACGCGGCCTTAACTACTCCGCATTCCTCCGATATTTATGCGTGATCGGCCTTCGACGTCCGACTCCTATTGCATTTTTTGACACGATCAGCGTGGGTGGAAGCTGCTGTCGTTTGAACTCATTTGCGGGGTGTTCCACCTTGTTCAGCAGGCTGTAAACAAGTTCTGCGTCGTTGCCGGCAGCGATAATTTCCCGCCGAAATGCGTGTGGCGAAACGGCGGCGCGACGTAGATGATCGTCTCGGGGTGAAACTTTTCCGCGAGTTCATCCGCGGCGACGATGCCCTGGAGCAGCG
>JANNGV010000154.1:0-7301 GCA_031404055.1 Chloracidobacterium sp. | reverse complement strand
CTCAATGGTGAAGATTTAAAATGCAGCCACGGAGCAAGAGGAACAAGCATGAATAAGAGAAACTAAAAACCGACTTTTCGTTTAAAGTCGAGAAATGTCAACACAGTCTGCCTTCGTCGTTTATTTCATCCCGCCGGCGTTCCAATTGTTCTCGTGACACATTTCTATCATTCATAATGGCCGGTCATTTTTGGCTCTTTCGATCACTATACGCGGTCATGTGTTCGATTCAAAAACGTCGGCTTGTCCGCGTTAAATATCGGTTCATCACAGCATTGTTGGAGAAAACACTCTTTTGGTGCTAAATATACGATAGATGAATCTCGAAACGGCGCTGAGTAGAAAATACATAAAATGGGCGGCGATCTGGGGAGTTTGGACTCTTTTCGGCTTCTTTTTTACGAGCCAGGTCGCGCTCCAAAGCCAGCTTTCCGAAAATCCTACGCCGTTTTGGCGTGTTTTGTCGTGGCAGCTTTTTTCGGGCTATGTCTGGTTCGCCATAAGCCCTATTATCCTGTGGCTGGGCAAAAGATTCTCGTTTGATGACGGCAAATGGAAAACGAGCATTCCGATCCATTTTGTTGCAAGTCTTCTAATTGCGGTCGTGCAGCTTGCTATCGACGCGTTCGTTTTGCCAAAGCTCGGTTACATGCGGCGATACGAATCGGCTTCATACCTAGAGATTTTCAAAATATTTCTGCTCGTCAACGTCCATTTCGGCGTAGCTATCTATTGGGGCGTTTTGGGCGCGCAGCAGGCGATAAAATACTACCGCAAATACCGTGAACGCGAACTGCGGACCTCGCAGCTCGAAGCACGGCTCGCGACATCACGCCTTCAAGTGCTAAAGATGCAGCTTCATCCGCATTTTCTGTTTAATACATTGAATGCTATCTCCGAGCTTATTTATCGGGACCCTGAATCAGCCGAGCGAATGATCTCCGATCTCAGCGATCTGCTCCGCATGTCGTTTGAAAATCTTGAAGTGCAGGAGATTCCGCTAAAACAGGAACTGGAATTTCTTGAAAAATATCTTGAGATAGAGCAGATGCGGTTCCACGACAGGTTGAAGGTCGAGATGAGTATCTCGCCCGAGACTTTGGACGCCAGCGTGCCGAACATGATACTCCAACCGCTCGTCGAAAACGCGATAAAGCATGGCATCGGGCCGCGGTCCGAGGGCGGACAGATCAATATCGAGGCATCGCGGCAGAATGGAAATTTGGCTTTAACCGTCAGCGATAACGGGCTCGGCGTGCCGTTTGGCGATCTGGCGAATTTGTCCGAAGGCGTGGGGCTGTCAAACACCCGGCGGCGGCTGCGTCATCTGTACGGCGAGGGACATAGCTTCAGTTTGAACAACGCAGTCAATTCCGGGCTTGTTGTCGATCTTACTATTCCTTTTAAAGAACTCCGCGATGGCGCTAAGGTGAAAGATGAAAACCTCTCCGGAGCCTTCGACGCTGCGCAATGAAGATAAAAACTTTGATAGTTGACGACGAACCACTTGCCCGAGACCGCGTAAAGCGTTTCTTGCGCGATGTCAGCGATATTCGCGTCATCGGCGAATGCGGCAATGGAGTCGAAGCCATCGAGGCGATCAAAGAACACAAACCGGATCTCGTTTTTCTGGATATTCAGATGCCGGAAAAAAACGGCTTCGAAGTTGTCAAGGCTCTCGATCCCAAAACGATGCCGTCCGTCATATTTGTAACGGCTTATGACCAATATGCCCTTCAAGCGTTCGATGTCCACGCGCTAGATTACCTTTTGAAGCCGTTCAATCGCGAACGTTTGCAACGCGCCGTTGCCCACGCCCGCGACCAAATCGAGCACAAAAGTCTCGGCAATATTGATGAGCGTCTGGCTTCGCTGATAGCTGACATTCGCGGCGAGAAAAAATACCTCGAGCGGCTGGTCGTAAAATCGGTCGGCCGCGTCTTTTTTCTAAAAACCGACGAGATCGATTGGATCGAAGCCGCCGGAAATTATGTAAAGCTTCACACGGGCAAAGAATCGCACATGATCCGGGAAACGATGAACGGCCTTGAGGCCAAGCTGAATCCCGAAAAATTTTTGCGCATCCACCGGTCGACCGTTGTCCACATCGACCGCATCAAAGAGCTTCATCCTATGTTCAGCGGCGATTACGCCGTAATTTTGAGAAACGGCACCGAGCTCGCGCTCAGCCGCAATTACCGCGAACGCTTCCTAGAACTTTTCGAAAACGAGGCTTAGAGAATTTTCAACGCGGAGACGCGGAGTTTTTTAACAGGATAGACAGAATATTCAGGATATATATATATAGAATTAACGGTAATAAAACAACATTTACAATCCGCTCATTCGGTCAGTCCTGAAAAAATTTTCTTCCTCTGCGTCTTCGCGTCTCTGCGTTGAAATAAACCTTTCATCACACTCGTTTGCACTTCATCACAAAACCGTTCGCATTTCCGCACCAAATTCGTATATTTCAACCTGAAGAAAACCCGATTGATGGAGATTGAATGCTCAGGAACGCAAAATTAAGAATCCTTTTATTCTTAGTCTTCGGCATAGTTATCGTTTTCAGAGACTATGTCATCGTGATAGGACAAACCGTGAAGCCGGTGCTTGTTGTTCTGAATAAAGCAGATGCCAGCCTGGCGATAATAGATCCGGCCACTATGAAGCTCGCGGGCAAAGTCCCGACCGGCGACAGCCCGCATGAGGTCGTCTTGTCGGCGGACGGCAAGACGGCCTTTGTCGCAAACTACGGTGCGCAAATACCTGGAAGCACGCTGTCGGTGATCGATGTTGCGACTCTTAAGGAACTGAGACGCGTCGATCTAGCACCGCTCCTGCGTCCGCACGGCCTCCAGATGATCGGCGGCAAGCTCTACTTTACCGCCGAGACAAATCGGATCATCGCCCGTTACGATCCGGCCGCAAATAAGATTGATTGGATGATGGGCACGGGACAAAATACTTCGCACATGATCGCCGGAAGTGCCGATCAGAAAAAATTCTACACGGCCAATATCGGCTCTGACAGCGTAACGGCTTTCGAATTTCAAAACGTCCCCCCGGCAGCGTCCAGGATAACGCATATACCAATCGGCAAACAGCCGGAGGCGATAGACCTTTCACCAGATGGCAAGGAAGTATGGGCCGGATTAAACGTTGACGGCATGGTCGAGATCGTCGACACCGCAACCTACAAATCAATGGAAAAGATAAATATCAACGGTCGTCCGTATCGCGTGAAGTTTACGCCGGACGGCAGGTTTGTCGTCTGCACGATGATCCCGACGAAGGAGCTTTTGATCATCGATGCAGCAACGCGAAAAGAGGTTAAGCGGATCAAGCTTGAAAGCACGCCTCTCGGCATCGTCTTTACCGCGGACGGCAAAACGGCCTTCGTTTCAGCCGGCGGGCCGGATGTCGTGCTAAAAATAAATTTGGAAACCGGCGAGGTCACGGGCCGGATCGAGACGGGCAAGGTGCCCGATGGAATAGCCGTGGCGGGTATTTAGTAACAACTGAGGATTGCAACGATTATGGCTTTACGTATGGCAACCCGAATAATGACGCACAGACGCAACTCGGATTTTGGTGACAAACTGGACTCCCTTCGATCGACGCTCCGGTCGCTTCTTCATGAAGTATCGGCCAATTCGCAGCCGGTAAGCATCGATCCCGAAAAGGGAATTGACTTTTATGAAAACGTGGAACGGTTCGAAATTCAATTGATCGAATCCGCGCTCGAAGCAGCCGGCGGCCGCCAAAACCGTGCCGCGAAACTGCTTAATTTACGCACAAGTACGCTATGTACGAAGATGAAAACGTTGAACATCAGACGTACATAGATACAACCAACAATAATGATAAGAGCAATCAAACAATGTGCCGCGACTTTGTTAATGGTCCTGTTTATCGGCGGCGCGGTCTCGGCATCCGGTCAGGTTACGGCTTTTGTCAACGTCAACGTTTTACCTATGGACCGCGAACGCGTGCTGCTGAATCAAACCGTTGTTGTACGGGACGGTGTTATCGCGGAGATCGGCGACGCGAAAAAAGTTAAAGTGCCGCAAGGCGCGCTAAAGATCGATGCCATGGGCAAATATCTTGTGCCGGGCCTTGTGGATATGCACACTCACCTGCTTTCGGATGGTGACGACTATCCCGATTCAATTGCCGAACACGAATTAAAGGTGATGGTCGCAAACGGGGTGACGACGATCCGGTTTATGATCGGCACGCCTGAGCAGCTTATTCTGCGGGCGAGATCTGCGAAGAGCGAGATCATTGCCCCGACCATTTTTAGCGCTTCGCCGCACCTGACCGGCCGTGAGCAGGGAAATAACTTTGTCGTGAATACGCCTGATGAGGCGCGGGATGCGGTGCGTAAGTCAAAGGCTGCCGGTTACGATTTTATCAAGGTCACGACATTTATTAAGGCCGAGGTTTACGAGGCAGCAGTGGATGAGGCCGCAAAGCAGAATATTCGGGTCGTCGGCCACGCCGACCGGGAATATGTAACTGCCCCGCGTGCATGGAAGGCTCGTCAGCAAATCGAACACCTCGACGGCTATATGGAACAACTGCTCCGAGACGATGCGCCGATGAAGGGATCGATCTCTGACCTATATATTTCCGATCCGAAGAATTGGGAAAGCCTGGATTATATTGACGAAACCAAGATCGCGGATGTCGCACGAAAAACGGTCGCGTCAAATCCATTTGTTAATCCGACACAGCACTTTATGAAGAATTCCTTCGGACTGCCGCGCAGCGAAGAATCGATCCGCGCGCAGCCTGATTTTCGCTTCTATCCGGCGAAGGTTCAGGAAAGGTATCTGAATTTTTACAAGCGTTCCAGATTATTTCAGGTGCCGGTCGAGACACGGGCAAAATGGGTTGCGATCCGCGACAAGATGGTCAGGGCCATCTACGATGCAGGCGGCAAACTGATGGCCGGTTCGGACACACCTGAATTTCTGTGGCTGTACGGCTTTGCGATGCATCACGAGCTGAAGGCTTTGAGGGATACCGGAATTCCAGCCTATGCCGCGCTTGCCGCCGGAACGCGAAACGCACACGAGTTTTTCGGGACAATAGATAAGGCCGGCACAATCGAAAAGGGAAAACGTGCCGACATGATGCTGTTGGATGCGAATCCGCTTGACGATATTTCGAATACAAAAAAACGCGCGGGTGTGATGCTAAAGGGCAAGTGGTACCCGCAAGCCGAGCTAAACCGGTGGCTTGACGAGATCGCTCCCAGGATCGCCAACTCGCTGCTGCCTGAAGAAAAAAAGGCCGCTGCCGCCAAATGATCGCCGCAAAAAAAGGAGTTGATTTATGTCACACAAACTTTCCATTTTAGTGCTGATATTTGTCATCACGCAGACCATGTATGCTCAGCCCAAAATGGGCAGCGTAACGCCGGAAATGCGGCAAGCGGCTAACGAATCATATCAAAAGCAGGAATGGCAGACCGCGGCAGCGAAGTATGAAAACATCGTCAAACTCGAAGAAGAAAATGCTAATGCTCGTTATCGTTACGGCGTGGCTCTTATGAATCTAAATAAAAACGCGGAGGCTAAGGCAGCGTTTGACGCCGCATTCGCCGCGACCCCAAATCCAGTGTATGCGCTGTCGCTCGCCCGCGTAAATGCAAGGCTTACCGATAAAAAGGCAGCATTGGAAACTTTGGAGAAAAGCATCGCCCTGGGCGGAATCGCTCCTGAAACGTTAAATGGCGAGGCCGATTTTGCGTCGCTTCGAAACGATGCAAAATTTCTGGATATCGTCCGTCGGTCCGACCTTGCCGTTAACCCGTGCAAGGCCGCTCCCGAATTCCGTCAATTCGATTTCTGGATCGGCGAATGGGAAGCAAAAAACCCGCAGGGACAACCCGGCGGCACAAGCAGCATTCAGTTGATTCTTGGCCAATGCATCATCCTTGAAAATTGGACCGGAGCAAGCGGAACAAACGGCAAAAGCTTTAATATTTTCGATACGAATGATAAGAAGTGGCACCAGACGTGGGTAGATGACAAAGGAACCTTCGCGCATTACATCGGCGAATTTAAGGGCGACAGAATGGTCATCGTCGCGGACACGATCGTCACCGGCAAGAAGACCCTCGCCAAAATGACGTTCTCGAAGCTGCCGAACGGCGATGTCCGTCAGCATGGCGAGAACTCCGTGGATGAAGGTAAAACCTGGACGACATCGTTCGACCTGATCTATTCAAAAAAGAAATGAGTTAAAGGAGTTAAGTGGCGGAAACAGGACGGTAGAAGTGTGTGGTGCTGGCCGTCGAATAAACACACTCACTACTGCTCGCGTTTCCGCCTTGCAATTCGTCTCTCTCCGGCTACAATTAAGCCACCTTAAATTTCCGGAGATTACTTAAATGCGAAAAACTCTTGTTTGTTTCTGCCTGCTCGTCTTTATCTGCACGCCCATTTTCGCCATCGACATGAGCCGAGAGATCGATGCGGCCACGTTGAAGCTTATGCCAAAGCTTGTCGAATGGCGCCGTCATATTCATCAGTATCCGGAGCTTTCGAACCGCGAGGTAAAGACGGCCAAGTACGTTGAGGACCATTTGCGAAAGCTTGGCCTTGAGGTCCGCACCGGTGTTGCTAAAACGGGCGTCGTCGGCATCCTGAAGGGCGGCCGGCCCGGTCCTGTCATCGGCCTCCGTGCCGATATGGACGCACTTCCGGTTACCGAAAGAAATAGCTTGCCGTTTCTGTCAAAAGAGCGTGCTGAATTCAACGGCCAGACTGTCGGCGTCATGCACGCCTGCGGACACGACACTCATGTCGCGATGCTGATGGGCACCGCCGAATTGCTCGCCGGGATGAAGGACAAGATTGCGGGAACCGTCGTTTTTATCTTTCAACCAGCTGAGGAAGGCCCGCCGGCCGGTGAAGAGGGCGGGGCACCGCTGATGGTAAAGGAAGGCGTGATGGACAACCCGAAGATTGACGCGATCTTTGGAATTCACGTAAACTCGCAGACCGAGATCGGGAAGATCAAGTACAAGTCCGGTGCGGCGATGGCTTCGAGCGATTGGTTCCAGATCAAGGTCAAAGGACGTCAAACGCATGGTGCCTACCCCTGGCGCGGCACCGATCCTATCGCGGTTGCTACACAGATCTACACCGGCCTGCAGATGATTGTTGCCCGGCAGTCCGCCGAATCAGCGCTTCGACGCCACCGACCCAAGGCAAGAGCCCGGTGCGCGAATCGTGCACGCCGGGATCTGTGCGGGGGGGCGCCCGGTAACGGGTGGCCCTGTCGCG
>JANNGV010000153.1:0-5943 GCA_031404055.1 Chloracidobacterium sp. | reverse complement strand
TAAGGAACAGGAAGCACCGCAGAACGGCGGCGGTGATCAGAGACCAGAAGGCGGAGTCAATCCGGCTAACGATCTTTCAAACCAAATCTTTCATTTTGTAGTGACTGGTGCGACAAGCATCGGAACACCTGCAAACCCGGTCAGAGTACCGGTAGGATCATGCTCGTCACCGTTTGAAGTGACGGCAGGACCGCAGACAGTTACGGAGCTGAACAACGGAACGCTGATCACCCCGCCGACGGGTACATTCATGGGTGACTTTGAATTGGTCAACGTAACAAACCTGACACCGGCATCGACATCGACGCTTGGTTTGGTCAATCTTGCAACGCGTGTAGCGAATGTAAACATCGTTGCAGCTGGCGGTGTGAACAACCAGTTAACACTTCAATTCACAAACAGAGAAACGCTTACGGGCTTTATCGAGATCTGCAAACGAGCAGCGACAGGCCCTGGAACATTCAATCCGGCTGGACCAAATCCTTTGAGCGGCGGCGATGCCGACGTAACGGGATTCTTCAGCTTCACGATTGAAGACGTATTAACTGTCAACCAGCAGAACCCGAATGTACGCACGCTTCAGGTCTTCACGGTACCTGTCGGACAGTGTTCAGGACCGATCGCGGTCACAAAGGGCGATCCTCCTCCGGGTGGCGATCCGAGACAGTCATTGGCTTTCGTAACGGAACTTGGCCGAGCAGGCTTCTTCCTGGAAAGCATTGAAGTCATTCCGGCGAGCCGACGCAACAGTGCCGACATCCTTGGACTTGGAGTCGGAGCGGCTGCGAATGATCCTACCTTCTCAAATCCGGGCGGCGGATTTGTCGACGTAGTTGTGCAGGAATCGACAAGCACGGCGGATGAAACGCTGGTGATCTTCACCAACCGTTCGAATCCGGGCCGAGTCAAGGTCTGTAAGATCGCTGGCCCCGGCATTCCGGTCAACACACTGTTTAGCTTTACGGTAAGCGGCTTTGGTGCAACCAACGCTGCTTCACCGCAGACGGCAATCTACGGACCGGTCACAAGAACGTTTGACGTTCGTGCGGGCGATCCGGCACAGGGCGGAACCTGCGAATTCGTACCCGGATTCGGAGCAAACGCACCTGGCTTTGCACAGTTCCAGACATTCGTAAACGGCACACCGGTGTCCGATGTCGAAAATGGCATTTCGCCGAACAACACGATTCCGCAGAATCCGGGCCAGCTCCGCGTTTCAAGAATCAGACAGTTCGGTTCGGCCTTTACTTCGCCCGGTATAGCCGGATTTGGCCCGAATCCTGATCTGACACCTGGAACTGATAATCAGACGTTTACAACCGGCAACATTGCGGTGCCGATCCCGGACCTGTCAACTATCAACGTTCCGGTAAATGTACCAGCTCCGAATGCTGTGACTGATGTAAACGTCAGGGTTCGTCTGAACCACACATTCGACAATGATCTGGATCTGTTCGCGGTTCATCCGGACGGAACAGCTGTTGAACTTTCTACCGATAACGGTGGAGCGGGAGATAACTACGGAAGCGGAACGAACAACTGTTCGGGAACGCCGACGACTTTTGACGACGAGGCTGGAACCGCTATCACAGCGGGAACGGCTCCGTTTGCTGGAGCATTTAGACCCGAAGGCAGCCTTGCAAACTTCGATGGCAGGGCCATCAACGGAACATGGCAGTTAAGAACAACGGATGACCTCGGAGCAGACGTCGGAACAGTTGGCTGCGTATCACTTGATATCGCATCTTCCTTTGTCGGCCGTGCGGCAGTTTTTGCCCGTGCAGGAGTTATTGAAGTTGAATTCACCAACTTCCGCTTTAACGCGACTGTACTGAAAGTCTGTAAGATTGCAGGTACGTCCAACATTCTGGGAGCCAACTTCAACTTCACGGTTGCATTGGTCAGCCCGGTCAGCCAGCCGGGCGATGTGCCGCTCTTCCCGGCGTTCTCGCAAGCCGTATCGGTAACTGCGGGTCCAGCTGCTCAGGGTGGTAACTGTACATTTGTCAACGGTGGAGCGTTGCTCGGCGGTGCCTTTAACCAGGGATCGACGATAACGATCACCGAAGCCGCGGCTGGAAGTGCTACCGTTTCGGCTATCACCTGCCCGTCATGCGGTCCAGGTGGCTTGGTTACCGATCTTCCAAACAGAAGAGCGACGCTTCAAGGAGCTAACGGCCTTGTAGGTGGTATCAATGCAGTGACCTTCACGAACCTTGATGCTGGTGACCGTCCGGCTAAGTTTGACTTTGACGGCGACCGCAAGTCGGACATCTCGGTCTTCACACCTTCAACCGGTGCGTGGACATGGGCAGCTTCGTCACAGGGCGGCGCATTGAGGGGACAGCCTTTCGGTGTCGCAACCGACAAGCTCGTACCGGCGGATTATGACGGTGATGACAAGACAGACTACGCCGTGTTCCGTCCATCGACTGGCGAATGGTTCTTCCTCGGCTCGACCCAGGTGTACGAAGTACATCAGTGGGGTCAGGCCGGAGATATTCCGCTTGCAGGCGATTTCAACGGCGATGGCAAGGCAGACTTTGCTGTATGGCGTCCGTCAAACGGAACGGTTTACATCAAGAACAGCGACCAGACATTCCGGATCTTCCAGTTCGGAATCCCGTCAGACAGGCCGTACGCGGCTGACTTTGACGGCGATGGCAGCACTGATGTAGCTATGTTCCGAAGCGGCGTATTCTACACGCTTGGTTCAAGCCAGGGCTTCCGCGTCACCAACTTTGGTCAGGCAGGCGACATTCCGGTTCCTGCCGATTATGATGGCGACGGAGCAGCTGACATTGCAATTTATCGCAATGGTGTATGGTACATGCTGAGTGCGACCTCTTACACGTACAAACAGCATGGCAACTCGGGCGATGTACCGGTACCTGCTGACTACGACGGTGACGGCAAGACAGATCTTGCTGTGTTCCGTCCGTCAGAAGGCAAATGGTATATTCAGAATTCGCGCGAAGGGGCTGGTGAAAACACCGTCACTCTTGGCTCGGCAACTGATATCGCATTGCCGTCACTATAAAATGAGTTGATTAGGCTGCCGGACAACCGGTAGTGAAAATAACCAACGAAAAGAGGCTGTCTGAAAAGGCGGCCTCTTTTTACGTCAGGGTATATCGATCTTAGCGACACGACGGCGATAAATCGATGCAGGGAAGTTTAAGCAACCTGCATCAAACGGTCTTTGATCGCTTTTTCAACGTCCAACAGATACAACATTCGATCGTGATTATCTTCGGAGTTATAATGCTCGGTTATGCCCGTAAACATTTTTTCCAGCTCCATCAAAACCATCGTTTTTGTTTCGTCTTTTTCATTCTGTGAAAGCGGCATGATATTTCCTCCTATTTTCGGAATAGCGCGAATAATATACGCTAATAGGTAATCGGGCAAGACAACATCGAAGCCTTGACCCGTTACAACAGAAAAAGGCCGCGTAAAGCAGCCCTAAAAGTATTGACTCGATTGGTGCCGACTACAAGATTCGAACTTGTGGCCTATCGCGTGTGAAGCGAGTGCTCTACCACTGAGCTAAGTCGGCGGCGATAATTGCTACATAGATGGGTCGGTGACTTTTGCCGGTTCGTTGTCATTTACTTTAATCGTGCCAATGGTCGAATCGGTGTAATAATACTGGCCTCCGCCTTCAGCCACCGGATCAGCATTTACCATGTATTTGGCCGGCTTGGTAGGTCCAGGCTCCTCAAGCACCATTGTAAACTTATAGCCATTGACAACGGGACTTTCGCCGCTAAATTTGTCACTGTCGAGATCAACTGTTTTAACCAACTCATCAAACGTCGCAAAACGCCCCTTATGTTTTGCGGCATACTGAGATTGATAGGTCTGGAGACTTCGAAGTGTCTGCTGAGCGGCAGTCTCATTGCCGCTTTTTATCATCGCAGTCCAGGCATAGCTGCCCGCGCCGATGAGAATGCCGATGATCGCGATCACGATCATAAGCTCGATCAGGTTAAAGCCGCGTTGATCTTTAAAACGGTTTCGTAAATTCTTCATAAATTGCAGAAAACTCCTACGGGTATGTTCACGTACTTCGCGGGTGGAAGTTTCAAAATTTTAGTTGGTTTTAGGCAAATTTTGCAAACCAGGATGTAACGCCGCCCGTCCGGGCTTACGGACTGACGTTACACACTTTGCAAATTTTATAATGCCAGCAGAATCTATTATCCTGTAAAATATAAATGGATGTCGAAATCCAGTGAAATAATGAGAGATTGGATTGTTAACGAAACCAGAACCCAAACCGAAGACCTCGTGCTTGGCTTTGACGCCGTCGCAAAGATAGCCGAGCTGCAGGCCGCCGTCGAAGGGGTGATCCGCGGCAAGGCCGATACGGTCAAATTTGCCCTCGTTGCGTTGTTTGCAAAGGGGCATTTGCTTATCGAGGACGTTCCGGGCATCGGTAAAACAACGCTTTCCAACGCGTTGGCTCGTGCGCTTGACCTGTCGATACATCGTATTCAGTTTACATCGGACCTGTTGCCGTCTGACGTTATCGGGCTTTCGATATTCGATCAGCTGGGCGGCGATTTTGTCTGGAAACCGGGGCCGATCTTTTCGAACATTGTAATTGCCGACGAGATAAACCGGGCGACGCCTAAGACGCAATCAGCACTGCTGGAAGCAATGGCTGAAGAACAGGTGACAGTCGAGGGCATCTCGCGCGGCCTGCCGCTGCCGTTTATGGTGGTCGCGACGCAAAATCCGTCCGAGCATCACGGCACATACCCGCTGCCCGAATCGCAGTTGGACAGATTCATGCTGCGGCTGCATATGGGTTATCCAAGCCTGGAAGACGAACAAAAGATAGTCCGCGACCGTGCCGAGATCAACCCGCTAGAATTTGTGCGGCCGGTAATGTCGCAGGACGATATTCTCGAACTACAGAAACTGACCTCGCAAGTACGGTTTGATAACGCGCTGCTAGATTATCTGCTCCAGATTGTCACCGCGACGCGGGCGTCGGATTCGCTCGAACTCGGCGTCAGCCCACGCGGTACGCTCGCCCTTTTCCGCTCGGCACAGGCACTCGCCCTCATCGAAGGCCGCGATTTCTGCATCGCCGACGATATAAAGCGGCTTGTAACGCCCTGCTTTGCCCACCGCATCATCATAAATTCGCGCTCGGCGGGGCTGAAGAACAAAACCCGCGAGGCCGAGCAGATTCTGAATGATATTTTGCAGAAATTGACAGTGCCGATTTGAAAACTTGATTGTAGAATTGCTTCATGGATCTCGAATGGGACCGCAAAAAGGCAGCGGAAAATGAAAGAAAGCACGGTGTTTCATTTGAAGAGGCTAGCTTGGCATTTTTCGATGAATGGGCAATCGAAGAGTTCGACGAGGCTCATTCTGACGATGGCGAACATCGCTACGTCCTGATCGGTCTCGCGGAATATGATCTGCTACGGGTAGTTTATACCGCCGGGACAAGATCAGGATCATAAGCTCAGAAAAAGCTCGCCCCTACGAGGAAAGGGCTTATAATAAAAACCGAAATGAACAAGACCGATGAAAAGATAATCGAGGTCGAGGTCACCCCGGAAGATGTAGCGACCATGCGTGCGCGAGGCGTCGATGAAGGCGACCTACCTTCGCCGGGTATAAAGCGATATCGTCCCGTCCGTCACATCCTACGTGACAAAGTAGCAATTTTGCTGGACGCCGATATAGTCGAGCATTTTAAGGCGAACTCGGATTCCGATGAATTCTACCAGACTGAGATAAACAAGGCCTTAACCGAAACGATGGGCGAGTAGCTGCGTGGTCCATTGAAAAACGCGTACCCGGTCAGGCCGATTGTGGAGGCGAAAACATTGCGTTGCCCGGCTACCACCGCGCCTCCAAAAGTCGGGTCAAAGTAACGTCGCTGCCACACTTGCCAAGTCAAAATCTCTTCAATCT
>JANNGV010000152.1:0-5018 GCA_031404055.1 Chloracidobacterium sp. | reverse complement strand
TACGTTCGCCCGCAGTCCGACGCCTCGCTCGCTTTTAATTCCTACAACATGCAGGAAACCCGTTTTCTCGAAGATCAAAAGGGGTTTCGCGTCGGGACCATGACCAACGTGCCGGCCTATAAGGAAGAGCCGTACATGCCGCCCGATGACGAGGTCCGCCGGTGGGTTTACCTTTCATACCGCAATTTAGGGTCTCTGCTCCAATGGGTCTTTCTCAGCCGCAATTGGGAGCTTGGACTGTCGAAACTGGCGAAACCCAATAAAGAGGTCAAGGCAAAGGCTGCCGAGCTTACCTCCGGCGCCATATCCGACGAGGAAAAAATACGCCGCATCTACGACTTTATTCAAAAACGGATGCGAAATGTTGCCTTTGACCGCAACCTTACCGAAGAGCAGATCGAGGACCTGGATGTGAAGGATGCCGATGACGCTCTTAAACGCGGCATGGGAAATTCGTTTCACCTGGACATGCTTTTCGCCGCGTTGGCCAAGGCCGCCGGATTTGAAACAAATGTAATTCTCGCCGGTGATAGAAGTGATAACTTTTTCAATCCGGAGAAGTATCCGTTCACCGGCTTTGTCCAGATGTCGGGCATTGCCGTAAAGATCGGCACCGAATGGAAATATTTCGACCCGTGCGCTCCGTATATGCCTTTTGGTTTTCTTCCGTGGAACCGAGAGGACGTGCGGGCAATGCTCATCGGCGACGGCGGCCATGTCTGGCGCACCATACCAATGTCCGATCAGACAATTTCGCCGGCACGACGAACGGCCAAGCTAAGTCTTTCGGCCGACGGCACTTTGGAGGGCGAGGTCAAACTTGAGTACGGGGGTCACCAGGCCATTTCCCGCCGACGCGATCAATTCAAGGATTCGCCCTCGAAGCGTGAAGAAAATATTAAGGGTGAGATCCAGAAAAAAATAAGCACGGCGGAGATATCGGCGCTGACAATCGATAATTTTGAGGACAGCACAAAACCGCTTAGCTACACGATGAAGATCCGCGTTCCGAATTACGCACAAAAGGCCGGTAAACGAATTATCCTGCAGCCCGGCTTTTTCGAGTCCGGCTCGTCACCGGTATTCTCATCGGCGACCCGGACCTATAATATTTACTTCCCGTACCCATGGTCCGAGGAAGACATTATCGATATCCGGCTTCCGGATGGTTACGAACTGGACAGCGCCGATTCACCCGGCGAAGTAAAGGACACAAGCAAGATCAGCAGCGACAGGATAAATATCGCGATCGACAAAGTGACCAATACTATCAAATACCAGCGAAACTTTTATTTCGGCGGTGGCGGCAAGATCCTGTTTCCCGTTGCCGCATACCAGCCGGTCAAGTCATTGTTCGACACCTTTCATAAAGCGGACACGCATAGCATCTCGCTAAAACAGAAGGCTCAATAGCTTTCCTTTATCGCTTGATTGCGAGATACGACGGATTTTTTGGAGTATTAAAAAAAATGAGTAACGGATTCGGTCTTATACGTTCGACGGTTTTGATGTTCATCGTCCTCGCCGCATTCGGCGGAACGGTTTTGGCCGACGATCCGCCGCCGTCGTGGCTGCGTCAGGCTTCACTCGCTACTCCGCCGCAATACGAAAAAGATGTTCCGGCCGTCGTTTTGCATGACGAAGAGCAGGTCACGCTCGGAACGGACGGCAAACTGGTCACGATCGAAAATCATGCTGTAAAGATGCTGAATCGCGAAGGCCGCAATTTCGCCGTGGCTCGTGCTTTTTATCTCGTCAGTGCGGGAAAGGTTCGTTCGATTGAAGCATGGCTGATCAGGCCGGATGGCACGGTCAAAAAATACGAAAAGAATGCAATTCTCGATATCATCGCCGACCCGGACGATGTTTATAACGAAGGCCGCATTAAAATAATTGACGCCTCAGCCGAGGTCGATACGGGACACGTTTTCGGCTATACCGTGGTTACGGAGGATGTTCCGCTCTTTTATCAGGACAACTGGCAGTTTCAGGGAAGGCTCCCGGCCCTCGTTTCGCGTTATTCGCTGAATCTGCCGCAAGGCTGGAAGGCTTCGAGCATTACTTTTAACGGGTCCGAAGTAAAACCGCAGATTACGGGTTCGAGCTACGCGTGGGAAATGCGTAATCTTGCTCCGATCCCGCCCGAACCGTTGAGCCCGGCGGTCGAAAATATCGCCCCGCGAATCGCTGTAAATTACTCGCCGGACAGCTCAACACAATCGGTCAACCGGGTCTTCGCCGATTGGCTCGACGTTTCGCGATGGGCAACGGCTCTGTATGAGCCGCAAGTTGTGATTGACGACAACATAGCTATCAAAGCGAGAGAGCTTACTGCTAACGCCAAGACCGAGCTTGAAAAAATACAGGCGATCGGTTCATACGTGCAGAACCTTCAATACATTTCTATCGACATTGGCGTCGCGCACGGAAACGGGTATAAACCCCGGCCGTCAAACCTTGTCCTCAGCCGCGGTTATGGCGATTGCAAAGACAAGGCAAACCTGATGCGTGCGCTTCTGCGGACCTTGAAGATCGATGCATATCCCGTCGTCATCTACGCGGGCGACCCGACGTTTGTCCGCCGGGAGTGGGCATCGCCCAGACAATTTAACCATTGCATTATCGCCGTCAAAGTCTCCGACGGAACCCTTTCTCCGACCGTGATTAATCACGAAAAGCTGGGGCGGCTGCTTATTTTTGACGCCACCGATCAATACACACCGGTCGGGGATTTGCCGGATCATCTCCAAGGAAGCCTCGCACTTATCGTCGCGGGCGACAGCGGCGGCCTTTCTCCAATGCCGGTGACACCGCCGGAATTTGATCTATTAGAAAGGAATATCAATGTAAATCTGAGCGATTTCGGCGCCATTTCCGGCAATATCAGCGAACGGGCCACAGGCCAAACGTCCGCCTACTTTCGCCGCGAACAGCGTGGCCTGTCCTCGGGCGACTATCGCAAAGCGATCGAAGGCTGGCTGACGCGCGGTGCCACCGGAGCACAGCTTATCAACGTAACGACCAAGGATAAGCAGGCCCAGGCGGGTTTCGATATGGATGTCGAATTTTCGGCCCAGCGTTACGGGCAGTTAATGCAGAATCGCCTGCTTATTTTCAAACCCGTAATCGTCGGCCGTCGAAACGCCATCTTTCTTACGGAGCCGAAACGGATTAATCCTATCGAGATAGATTCGAATTCAATGCGCGAAACCGTAACGTTCCAGCTACCGGCCGGATTTATCATCGATGAAGTGCCGAGCCCGGTGACGCTTGAAACAAACTTCGGAAAATATCTGACGAAATACGAAGCAAAGGACGGCAAGCTTGTTTTCACGCGGTCGATAACAATGAATCGGGGAACGATTGCGGCCGATAAATACGCCGGTGTAAAGGATTTTTTCGCAAAAATCCTCGATGCCGAGCAGTCACCTGTCGTTCTAATAAGAAAATAGACCTTTATTTGCCGCCGCTTTGCAGCAGTTTTATCAGCGCCCGCTCCTCGGGCTCGAAATCGTTTTCGATACGCCGGATTCGCCGCAGGTTTTTCGAGGTGAATTCATCGATTGTGATGCCGTTTTCATAAGCCGTCAAAACTGTCGGATGAATATAGGAGCTGCGGCACACAGCCGGTGTATTCCCCAGCAATTCGGCGGCTTTTTTTATAACGCCGGTTACGTTCTTCTTTAGCGTCGCTTCATCGGCCGCCGCACCGACCTCGGCAAGCTTGACGGCGGCAAGCATCGTTCCGCCCCAGGTCCGAAAATCCTTTGAGGAAAATTCAGGCGATGTTGCTTCTTTGATGTAGGCGTTTATTTCGCCGGGCTTTACGGGCCGTGCCTTTCCCTCCGCGTCGATGTAATGAAACAACCGTCGGGCACCGCCGAGTTCTTTTAGCTTTTTCATCACGTCGGCAAGCTCTTCATCAACCAGAACTTTGCGGTGTTTGATATGGCTTTTGCCTACGAATTCGAAGATCAGCTCGCTCTTTTTTCCAATCCTGAAATGCTTGTTCTGAAGAGTTGTAATGCCGTAGGTTTTATAGTGCCTGGCGCTTTTGTCGGTGCCGACGCGGATGTAGAGCGAGTTAATAAGCCGCATCATCACCGCCAAAACCTTCTCTCGCGGAAATCCGTCAAGCGTAATGTGCTCGTTTGTGGCGGTCCGCAGCTTCGGTAGAAACTCGCCAAATTTTTCTATTTTTGAAAACTTTTGCCGCTGCCTTTTTTCCGAGAATTTCTGGTTGTACAGATATTGCGGCCGCCCCGTCGTGTCCATCCCGACGGCCTGCAGGCTGCTGCCGGCAAATGGCGAGATGCGAACGTGCTTCCATGCCGGCGGGATCACAAGAGCCTTGATTCTCTCCAGATCGACTTCGGCCGTCACTCTTTTGCCGCTCGAATCTACGTAGGAAAAGCCCCTAGCCATCGTACCTTTTCGCTGCCACCACCTCGCCCGGCGGCCTTTTTCAATCGCAACTTTGGCTTTTGCCGTATCGAATAACGGCTTGATTTCGCTCATATTTCCCCCTTGATCAATTTTGACAAAAAAAGGGCAAAGTCGCGAAACCTTGCCCTTTTTGCTCTTTATCGGGCCAACGGCTATTCACCGATCGGGTTGCCGTCAGCATCCAGAATTGTGATGCCAAACCCAAGTTCCTTCAAACCGGGCTCGATCACTTTTCTATCGCCGACAATGACAATCGCCATTTTTGACGGATCGAGGTACTGCTTCGCAACGCGATTTACATCATCGAGCGTAACAGCATTGATCTTCGATATATAGTCATTGAAATAGGTGCCGGGCAATCCGTAAACGACAAGATTGGATAGCTGGCCCGATATGCCGCCAACGGTTTCAAATGCGGACGGATAGCGGCGGATCAGGCTCTGCTTGTTGTAATCAAGCTCTTTCGCCGTTATCGGAATTCCGCCGCGGATGCCATTGAGTTCCTTCATAAACTCGATGACTGCTTCTTTAGTAACCGCCGTCTGAATATCGCCGCCCGCACGGAAAGGTCC
>JANNGV010000151.1:0-9312 GCA_031404055.1 Chloracidobacterium sp. | reverse complement strand
AATGGGATTGCACAACGAATCGCAGTTCGGACATATTCTCACCTCGCCGCCGAAGGATTTCGGACAAGATTTGCAGAATAGACTGCCGCACGAACCGCAGGCATAGAACGAAGGTGTTTCAGGATGAATGCTGCATGCATTACCGCCCGGCGCATTTTGAGAATGCGTTTGAGCAACCGCGGTTGGCGATGGCGAGACTGGTTCCGCGGACTGGCCGATGGCAGAAGCAGATTTGCGGCGTCGGTCTGGCGCAACTTCTATCGGCACGGCGTCCGTGTAAGTCTGAACAAGAGGTAACGGCTCACCTTTCTCCTTCGCATTAAAGAATGGCACTAATACCGGAACCTTTCGTGCCTCGATCCATCGCAGATTTCCCTTTCTAATCTTATCTTCCGGCTGGAGCGAGCCTTCACCGATCCATTCCGGCAGTTCACCGAGCGCGGCTTCATAAATCTGACCGCCAACTTCGACCTGCCATATCTCGCTTTGATTTTCTGGGGTCATATGCTCGAAGTGTTCAACTCAGAACGAGAATGTCGTCTTCCACAGGTTCGGCCGCAGGGAGCGGTTTGGAATTGGCTTGAAGGTTGATGCGATTGTTTATCAGGCCGGCGGTGTCCTTGTTCTCGTTAAGGAATTTCACGATGCCGTTTCCTATCTCACCGCTTTCACAGCCGCGGATCAGCGCGGTTACAACCTTGGCGTCGTATCGCGTGCCGACAAAACTCTGGATTCGTTCAAGTGCGGCCGGCAAAAGCATCCCTTTTTGATAAGGCCGGTCAATCGTCATCGCGTCAAAGGTGTCGGCGACCGATACGATCTTTGCCTGCATCGGTATCTGTTCATCGGTCAACCCTTGCGGATAACCCTTTCCGTTCACCATTTCGTGATGCATATACATACCCGGCAAAAACTCCTTCATTGCCGGAATCTGCGACATGATCTTATAGCCTTTTTGCGGATGTGTTTTCATCACATCGAATTCTTCATCCGTTAATGCAGCGGGCTTTTTCAGGATCGAATCGTCAATTGCGATCTTGCCGACATCGTGCAGCAAAGCGCTGATCCGAAGTGTTTCCAGCTCTTCCGCTTCCAGCCCCATTTGTCTACCGATAGCAACGGAGATTCGAGACACCCGCTCTGAATGGCCACGCGTATATTTGTCTTTTCCGTCGATTGCGGCGGCGAGGGCTTTGACCGTCCCAACGAACAATTCGCGATTCTCCGTCGCCGCCTTTGCGAGGCGGGCAATGTGCTCTTCGAGCTTGTCGCTCATCGTGTTGAACGAGCGTCCAAGCGTTCCAATTTCAGTGATATTCCTTGTTTCTACACGGGTAGTCAGATCACCAAGGGCGATCTTTTCGGCGGCGGCCGACAGCTTCAGCAGGGGCGACGTCAACGATCTTGCCGCAATCGAACCCACCAGCAGCGCGAAGAATGCAAACGCCAGACTGATCATCCAGGTTTGCGAACGCATTTCACCGACCGAGGCCAGCGCCTTTCGCTCGTCCTGCATCGTAATTACGCCGAAGGTTGTATTCGTGCCAATCCTGACGGTCGAATAAGCACCAATCATGTCGTAGGAATTGCCGTCAAATTCTGCTGTGAACGGTACCAGACCGGATTGAATCTGCCGGTTCGACTTCTGCCACTCATCGACGATCTTTAGGTTAGATAAGGATTTCTGAGAATCAACCAAGCCCGGATCAGGGTGGAATATCGCGCTCCCGCTTTGATTAACGACAAAAATGATCGGTAAGCCGGCGGTCCACAGTTCCTTCTCGCTCAAAGATGTTGCACCGACTACGCTCCGTGCGATCTCCTTTAGCGAAACCACGGCGACAACCGATGCAATGGACCGATTATCGACTGTAACCTGCGAGACCATTGCCATCACCGATTCGCTTGATTCCGTTTTTCTCGGAGGGCCGATAAAAAGGTCTTCGGCGCCGGATGCCGCTAGCGCATCCGAGGAAATAGCCTCCAATTCACCTTTGGCGATCACTCCAGGCCGAAACAGCGATAATGACTCCGAGCCGACCGGTTTTAGGTACAGGGCCAGAACGTTCGGATCTCTCTGCAAGGTTTCACTAAGCTTTTGTTCGGTTTGCGGCGACGACAGTATCTCAAGGCTATTCGATAGCTCGAGAGCGTTGGAAAGGCTTTTGACCAAATCGCCATATCTTTGCCCAAACATCTCGATCTGGCGGGCCTTTTCTTGAACTAATTGAATTTGGTAGCGGTTTTCAACCGCGCGCAATTCGCTTGCACTTCGTTCCGACAAAGACCATCCGGTCAGGACAAGTGGAACTAGCCCAACAAGCAGCAAGGTGAACGTCACGAAATAAACTAGACTGATTTTAGAAGGCTTAGATGGCATTGGGGGACGGGATCGAAGAGAACCCGCACACTTATTTTACGACATCGCCATCGAACCGGTCAACATTTATTAACATTATTAAATCTATTCGAGATCGCCGGAGACTAGACGCGTTTTACGATGACAAGGGTTATATCGTCATTCGCGGGTGCAGTTTGCGTAAATGCTGAAAGGGCAGATTCAACCTTGTCCCGCATTCCGGCGGCCGAAGAACTTAAGTTGTTTTGAATTACGGCCGACAATCTTTCCATTCCGAATTCTTCGTCCCTGATATTATTCGCCTCGGAAACGCCATCCGAGTAAACGACAAGAGATTCGCCCCGATGAAGCACGGTCTCGCCCATTTCAAACTCCGCCGTCGGCATTATTCCAAGCGGAAAACCGCCGGATGAAAGTTGTGCGATCGAACCGTCCGCACGTCCGATGAGCGGCGGATTGTGACCGGCGTTTATGTATTTCAAAATGCCCGTGGCGGGATTAAGTTCGGCCGCAAACATTGTGACAAAACGGTTTGCTGGCGTATTCTCGGCCAGATACTGATTAACCGAGCTGATGGTCTGATCGAGCGAGCTTTTGGCGGAAACCTGAGCGTGAATGGCCGCGTGAACGCTCGACATCAGCAAAGCCGCGGCCGTACCCTTTCCTGAAACATCGCCAAGTGCAATAAGCATGTTGCCGTCGTGACGTTCAATAAAATCGTAATAATCGCCGCCGATCTCGTAACACGAAAATGAGATGCCCTGGAACTCATAGCCTGGTACAATTGGCGGCCCTGCCGGTTGAAACCGCTGCTGAATTTCGGTTGCAAGCTCAAGCTCGTGCTCCATCCGCTCGCGTTCAATGCGCGATTCGATCAGCGTTGCATTTTCAACACGTATCGACGCAACTGAAGCAAGCGTAGTCAATATATTTAAATGCTCTTCGGAGAATGTCGCCTCATATGTCGGCGAATCGGCATATATGAGACCAAAGATATTTCGCTCGTCAACGCTAAGCGGAACCGCGAGAACGGACCTAATTCCCGAAAGCGCCATAGTCTGGCTGGCAAACCGCGGATCGTGCTGGGCGTCGGCTGTAAGGACGGACTTCCCGTTCTTGAGAACTTCGTCCATCACCGTGCGACTTACCCGCACTTCTTCGATGACATCCTCTTTTCCGCGTATACGAGCAACTTTGATCTTCATTGCTCCTTCATTTTCGTCGTCGCGGAGCATAATGACGCAGCGTTCCGCCGGGACGGCTTCAAAAACGAGCGAGGCGACCTGATTCAGCGTTTCATCGAGGCCGCTGGCCGACAGCAAAGCTACGCCAACCTTGCTTATCAGGCCAAGAAGCTCGGTCCGCGACGAAAATTGACCCTTTAAAAGTTCGGTGGTCGGTATTTTCCTGTGCTGAAACGAGATGGTCATCGACGGATCCAGAGAATCAGTATGATCGGAGATAAGCGTTGATCCGGAAACGTCACTCGCCTTTTGATCATCAAAAATGATCGTCGTTTCGCCTATTTGTATTTCACCACCGGAAAGAAGCGGAATGGAAGTATTAACCTGAGAGCCGTTATAACGAGTACCGTTCGCGGAGCCCAGATCCTGGAGCCAGAATCCGTCGCCTTCCTTTCGCACTTCAGCATGCAGCCTTGACGCAAAGGCGTCCGGAATACATACGTCGCTGCGGGCTGAACGTCCGATTGTCGTCCTGAGCCTGGATAGCTGAACGATCTCCGCCGTCCGGTCCGTGTTTTTGAAGATCAATTGGGGCATAAGAAATCCAATGTCCGTTAGCGAATTCGGCGATCGGCGTATATCACTATGGTGCCGGCAAGATAGTCATGCAAAGCCCGTCCTTTGCGGCCAAGCACGGAAATAAGAAAACCAAGCCCGACCGTTGCAATGCTCAAAAGATAACCCAGCGTCTGCCGCAACAATATCGAACGTTTCGATGCAGCCCTTCCGTCAGAGCGGACTATACGCAGACCGGCAAGCATTTTTCCGATAGTCTGTCCGCTAAAAACTGGCAGCACTATAAAATTTGTAAAAGCGAGCAGGACGGCTATGAGCCAGCCCGCATCGCTCAAGCTCCCGCCAAGAAGCCTGGCACCGTCATTCCCCATATAGCGGCCGAGAAGCAATCCGGTTACCGGTATCGAAATGAGCACGATGTAGTCCATCAAAAGCGCGCCGCAACGCAAAAAGAACGGAGCCCGCACCTTCTCCGGTTCAAAATCTACGACCACTTCGGTGTTCCGAGACGACCGTATCGGGGCCGTTTCTACAGTTGCACTCATAAATCCAATAAAACGCCTATCCGATCACGAAATGTAGCGTGGCATCACCAACGCGAATCTTGTCTCCCGCGGTCAGAACCTGCGGCTGATTTGGAACCAGCCTAAAAGAATCGGTCACTGACCGGGCAAGTATAGTTCCATTTGACGAACCCAGATCTTCGACCATAAAGTTATTGCCGTCTCGCCAAATTCTGGCATGGCGACGCGATATCTTGGTCTGCGGATCGTATTTCGACAGGTCGACTTCTGGAAAAATGTTTGACATCGGGTCGCGTCGGCCGACCAGATTGTCATCTTTCTGTAGCGAAAAAGCCGGAGCGGAAAGCTCGCTCGTGCCCTCGACCACCAGCTTTGCGGTCCATGCACCTTCGGAATAGATCTCCGAGTGTACGCCTTGTTGAGCGATCGGCTGTTTAGCTCCGCAGAAGGCACAGAATAAATCGGTCGCGACAATCCTTTGGCCGCAAAAGCCACAGAAAACGCTTTGATTTGCAAGGCTAACCGAGGCCGGTATTTCCGTAACTCCGTAAGTGACGTTGCCGCTCTTCAATTTCTGCAAGTGATCCTCAAGAACTTCGCGCATCTCAGCGGCCGATTTGAATCGAGCGTCAGCACTGTATTCGACAGATCTCATTAATATACGTTCAATCTGATCCGAAAGCTGCGGATTTATCTGCCGCGGCCTTGGATTCTTCTGAAAATCGAAAATCAGCAGCGGATTACTCTGCGGATCGGCGCCGGTAAGCAGGTGAAACATGGTTGAGCCGAGACTATATATATCCGATCGTGGCTCGACGTTTCCGCTGAACAGTTCGGGCGGCGCGTAGCCCATTGTACCGACCGCAGTTACGCCTTTTTCTTCCTTTTGATTGATCGAGCGGGCAATTCCAAAATCTATGAGCATCGCACGGCCCGAGTTTCCGTCAATCATTATGTTTGACGGTTTAAGATCGCGATAAACGATGGTCGAGGGTTGATTGTGCAGATAATCAAGCACATCTATAATCTGGATCGCCCATTCGGAAACACTCTTTTCATCTATCTTCCCTTCTTGTGCCGACCGAAGCCGGGACGAAAGATCGCCGCCGGAGATGTATTTCATCACCAGATAGAACCGGCTTTCCTTATCGTCATAAAAGTAGTCGTAAATAGTTGGGATCGCGACGTGATCGAGCGACGAAAGAATCATCGATTCCCGCTTGAAATCGTTGATCGCCTTCTCCTGCTGTTCCTCTTCGATATGGGCCTGAACCATTTCTTTGACGGCGCGGAGAACGCCGCCGAGATTGTTATCGCTTGCAAGATAAACGGCACCCATGCCGCCGCCGCCGATCTTTCGTACAATCTCATAACGGCCATTCAGGACGGTTCCTTCCGAAAGCGGCTTCAGCTTTGCACTTCGCTTGCCGTCGGTTTCGCCAATCCCGATACTATGAGCGGTTGATGAGCTTTCCTTTTCACCTGTTGCTGCGGGCGCGTTCTTTTCCGCTATCGGCTCAGGTTCACCGAGATGCGCAGGCGGATGGATACGCGTATCGACATCGTCCGGCTGACTCGTCGGACGATTCTCCATTATGCGAACCGAATCAAAGGTTGAATTTGCAGGATAGCTGTCACCCGACTCAAATTCCTCGGAAGGCTTTGCAATGCCTTCAAAATTCGATGGCAGTCGGGCCTCATACAATCCCGGATCCCGTTTGGAGTCGGCATCTGCCGCGGCCTTGTCGGAAATATTCTTGTCGCCGCCGCTATCTTCTGAACTTGTGAAAACCGCCGTTGAAGGTTCTGCTGCGATATTTTCGGGCTCACTAAGCGAAGCATCTGACCCGGCAACCAACGGAACGGCTTCAACCTCCGGAGTCGCCTGAAATTCAGTAACCGGCACTTCAAAACTTACTGCGGACGCAGGAATCTCGGGCGCATATGATGCCGATTCTTCCAGACTTGCCGGTTCATGTTCAATTTCCGATACTTTGTCTGCTTCATCATCGATCAGGCTATATTCAGACGTTGAGTTGGCGACGAGGTTATCGACCGTTTTGGTTGCGTCGCCCAATATCATGGGTGGGGGGATGTCATCAATTGAAACCTCATCGGAATCCGCCTTGGAAGATTTTACTTCCTCGGGATTCTCAATGGGCGGTGTCGGCGAACTAGCTGTCGCAGCGGACAAATCTGATTCGTTTGCCGATGCGTCAATGGGTGTCTCGGGCTCTTTAGCGAGCGCGTCAATCTCCGCCGGCTGAATCATTATGGTGCTCGCCATCGAATCGTCAAGCTGGTCGTCAGCGAGCGATACGGGCTCCAAACTGATTCCGCAAAAGGGGCAAAAGACATCAATTTCCGCGACATCGGAGCCGCATTCGTGACACGTCATTGTTTTTTCTGTAGTCAATGTGCTTCAGCAATCTGCGTTATCTATTTATATGGAACCTGAGAAATGTTTTGCCGACGATTATCTCGTCACCATCGGTAAGAACCTGTGGACTACCCGGCAGCAATCGCCGGCCACGGTTTACAAAAGTTCCGTTGGTCGAACCCAAATCCTCGATCATATGAATATTACCGCGAAATGTGATCCTCGCGTGACGCCTGGACACTTTTGCATCCTGATCGTGAATATCCAGATCGATATCAGGAAATATGCCGTTATCTGCGTCCCACCTGCCGATATAAGATTCTTCAGCGGACAGTTGAAACTCCGTATCGACAGATTCGCCCCGTTCGATAATTAACCTTGCGTGAGCGCCGCGGCCGGATTTCGAAGCGATCGAGTCGGCCGCCCCTTCTATTTCAGGGGGCTTATCAACCAACGGCGGTATACCTACCGAGGTGACCTGCGCGGGCCTGGAACCGGAAGATCCCGAAACGGCCGGACGAACTTGAAAATCACCACTGCCGTTAATATCATGCGCGGATTTTACCGGAGCGGGAAGCTTGCCGCCGCATTCGTCGCAATAACGCGAAGCATCGAGATTCTCAGTTGCGCAAGATTGGCATCGTATCATTTTTTCTGTTTTACGTTGCGGCGAAATAAACCAGGAACAGAAACTTACAGGGCAAAAGCATTTTACCTGTTTATTCGATTTTCGTAAATCCTAAGTCTAAGGTTACAAAACGTCAAACTGACAGGCGAAAACTGCTATATTCTGATTGATCGCCGGTACATTCACTTTTTTGAAACTCTCAAAAGAATCCTGTCGTAATAACGGCTTGACGCAATATGTTCGTTGTTTTTGCTTGGAATTCTTAAGAATCGTAACAGAAAACAGGTTAATAGGGGATAAGTAAAATGGCATTGAGCCGTAAGAAGAAGATTATTATCGGAGCATCGATCGCCACGCTGTTGCTGATCGTGGTCATCGGCAGCATATTTGCGACGCGCAAGGATACGCCGGAAGTTACGGTCGTAAAGGTTGAAACACGTCCCGAGCTGCGTTCCACCGTCACTTCATCAGGTGAGGTTCGTCCGATCCAGTTCGTAAACCTCACAAGCGAAGTTCAGGGAAAAATCGAAGATATAACAAAGAAGGAAGGCGATCCGGTGGAAAAGGGCGAGATTCTCGTTCGTCTCGATCCTGACCAGCTTGCTTCCAATGCAGACGCCCAGCTTGCCGCATTCCAGACTGCTTCGGACGATGTTCGCGTTTCTCAGTCGCAGGTGACGGCTGCACAAAATAACCTTTCGACCTCTCAACAGCAGTTGAACGTGTCGCAGGTGGCGGTAGATTCGGCCCGTCAGGGCGTCGAGGCCGCGCAGGCAGACGTTGACCGCGAGCAAAAAAATCTCGCGGTGGCGAAGCGCGAACTCGCACGTACCACACAATTGCTTGAAGCCGGAGTTGAATCGAAATTGCAGTTTGACGAGAAAAAAGACCTTGTCGATCAAGCTGAAATTGCCGTGCGGAATGCCCAATCACGATTAAAATCACAGACTCTTGCCGTCAGGGACGCGAACGCGCGTATGAGCCAGCAAGCGATATCGGTCAAAGACGCGCGGCGTGCGGTAGATACCGCCAATCTTAATGTTACGTCCAGCCAGTCTCGAGCAAATCAGCAGTCCGCCGTGCTTCGCGGACAAAAAGACCAGCGCGATAAAACGGTGGTCGTCGCCCCGATAAGCGGTGTAATTGCCGAGATTCCTTCAAAAGTCGGTACATTCGCCGTCGCCGGACTTTCAACCACCGCCTTGATGACGATTGCCGACATGTCCTCGATCAATGTTGAGGTCAAGGTAGACGAAACAGAGATTGACAAGGTCGAGGTCGGCCAGAAGGCGAAAATAAAAGTGGACGCCTTCGGTGATAAGGAGATCGAAGGCGAAGTTTTGCAGAAAACACCTTTGGCTGTCGGAAAGTCGCAAACAAGCGGCGGACTTTCGACGAATATTAATGTGCAGGAAGCCAAGGAATTCCGTGTCGTTATTCAGCTTGTAAATCTAACGGAGGAGATGCAGAAAGGGCTGCGTCCGGGCATGAGCGCGACCGCGGTTATAACGACAAAGACCGCCCAGAATGTCGTTGCCATCCCGTTGCAGGCCGTTATCGAGAAAAAGCCCGAAGGCGCATCAGAGTCACCGACGCCTCCCATTGCTGTTCAACCCGCGGACAAGCCAAAACCGATCAAGGGCGTCTATGTTCTTGAAAAC
>JANNGV010000150.1:0-2492 GCA_031404055.1 Chloracidobacterium sp. | reverse complement strand
CAACATCATGAAGCGGACAGATGGCCTATTCCACCGAGTATTTGATGAGATCGCGCTCGAATATCCGGGCATTGAGGCGGATCATTGGATCGTCGACATCGGCTCGGCAAAGCTGGCCGATACGCCTGAGAATTTTGACGTTATCGTCATGCCAAATCTATACGGTGACGTGCTTTCGGACGTTGCTGCGCAGATTGCGGGTTCAGTCGGTTTGGCGGGTTCGTCAAACATCGGAGAAAAGGTCGCGATGTTCGAGGCGATCCACGGCTCGGCTCCACGACGTGCCGGGCAGAACCTTGCAAACCCGTCGGGATTGTTTCTTGGCTCTGTCCTGATGCTTGTGCATATTAACCAGCCCGACGTTGCCGAACTTGCCCATAACGCCTGGCTGCGAACGATCGAAGACGGCGTTCATACCTACGACATGTATAAAGATGGCGTGTCCAAAGAGAAGGTCGGCACGAAAGAGTTTGCCGAAGCCGTCGCCGCACGCATCGGGCAAAAGCCGGAAACGCTCAAGCCGGTGACTTACACGGCAAATGTCGTCGACGCCGATCCTAAACCGATCTATTCGACACCGGTGGCGCAGAAAAAAGACCTTGTCGGCGTGGACGTATTTCTCGATTGGTGGAAAGGCTCGTTTTACGGCGTTGCAAACGAACTCGGAGCATTGGTCGAGGCAGTCAATGGCGACGGCCTGAAACTCCAAACTATCGCAAACCGCGGTGTAAAGGTCTATCCGGAAGGCTTCTCCGACACCTTCACCGTCGACCACTGGCGTTGCCGCTTTGTCGCCGAAGCCGGCGAAGGTACGGAGGTGACAAAGGCGCAGCTCATTTCACTACTACAGCGTTTTGACGCCGCCGGATTAGACGTTATTAAGACGGAAAATCTTTATAACTTCAATGGAGCAAAGGGCTATTCGGCTTGAAGGTAATTAATAGGGTGTGACAATTATCGATGAAGTTTCGGCTTCGTCCTGTTCTTTCATTAAATGCTTGCGATTTGTGGAAATTTGTCTTATATTCATAGACAAATGTCTAATAACTACTTCAAGACATCAAAAATGACGACAGAACAAAAATTGAACAAAGAAATCTCCATGCTTTTCAAACCTTCTTCAGACGGAAAGAAGGTTGGTTCAGCCAAAAACAGCTTGACGTTCAGCGAGTTTCTTTCCGATAAAATGATGATGATCACGGTTATTAGTAAGGGAGTTCCGTATTCTCTATTTGATTTGATTAGGAATGTTACACCGTTTAGCGAAGGCGACTGGGCGGCGATTTTGAATATTTCGGCGAAATCGCTGCATCGTTACAAACAGGACTCGAAACAATTTAAGCCGCTGCAATCGGAAAAAATTATCGAAATGGCGGAAGTTACGAATGTCGGAAAAGAAGTTTTCGGCGATATGGAAAAGTTTAGATTGTGGCTCGACACTCCTAATTTTGCGTTGGGAAATTTGAAGCCGATGGAGCTGCTCAAAGATTCTTATGGCAAAGAATTGGTAATTGGCGAGCTAACCCGTATCAATTATGGAATCCTGGTTTAATGGAAGCCTACCGACTTTCGCGAAAGAAATACGCTACGCCGCTTTCCGGCAAAGGAGCCGCGATAAAAGGGGCCAGATGGAACTCTACCGGTGTCGAGATGATCTATCTGGCTTCAAATCGCTCACTGGCAATGGCGGAAGTTGCGGTCCATTTAACACTGGCGACGATTCCGGGCGATTACGTAATGGCAACAATCTATTTGCCCGATGATATTTCAACAAAAAAATTAACCGAACTGGACCTGCCTGCTCATTGGAACGCCTTTCCTCATCCGGTTTCGACACAGGCCGTCGGAGATAAGTTTATTGCCGACAACAAATATTGCGTTCTACAAATTCCTTCGGCCGTCACGCACGGGGATTACAATTTGCTGATCAATCCTCATCATTCCGAGTTCTCAAAAGTGAAAATCATAAAGGCAGAAAGATTCCCTTTCGACAGAAGGATATTTAAATAAAGCGACGCGACATTTTGCTTTCATAGCCGATCTCTTTTATTTTGTAAGTAAATGACACGCAGAAAAGAACTTAAACTATTTGTGGCGATCGGTGTTTTCGCCTCGCTGTTTCTTGTCTGCTCTGTTTCGTTTGGACAATCTACGGCAAGACCGCCCAAGACTATCTTTATTGATGCCGAAGGGAAGGCGATTCCGAATAACGAGTTTGTCGACCTGCGGCTTGCAAATCCGAGCGGTAAGGACATTGCGACAAAAACTGTTCTCGACGACGGCACGATAGAGTTTCGGCTTGCTCCGGTTCCGCAGGAAGGCACTGTTGCCCCAGTTTTCGAGGCTCCGGTGATTAGCGGCGGAACGTTGAATACCGACCAACTGAAGGGCAAGGTCCTTGTGCTGAATTTCTGGTTTATCGGCTGCCCGGGCTGTTTGGAAGAAATGCCGAAGCTGAACCAGCTCGCGGCAAAGTATGCTCAAAACGCGCA
>JANNGV010000149.1:0-2492 GCA_031404055.1 Chloracidobacterium sp. | reverse complement strand
AAATCTGAATATATCATTCCGCCAGCCGTGTGTGCAAGGGAAAATAAACGCTCGTTCACTTAGAGAGTTCTTTGAGAAACCTATTTTATTAATTCTGATGGGATCCTTTTGTTCCTTCTTGTTCATCTTGTTACGTGGTTTTCCTTTTTTTACCCCCGAAAAAGAGGAACAAGCACGAATAAGAGGAACAAAAAAGGGAGCATTTCGGTACATTTCAGTTCGGTCAAAAAAAGAAAGTTAATTAGATAGGTTTTTCAAGAACTCTTACACTCAAGTAATGAATTTTTTCAAGACATTCAGAGGCAGGCTCCTTCTGATTCTGGCTCTGCTGATCGTGGCGACGCTCGGAGTTCAGTATTATCTGAACTTTGTAACGCAGCAGGAAAACATCGAGCTGCTCGACGCACAGACCCAGGCACTGGTCGCCGGGATCGCGATTGGCACTAACGGGCTAACTTCGACCGAGGAACGCGTTGTCGATTTGATTGACCGTCCGGGCCAGACATTCCTGGACGACGCCTCAAAAGAAAAGATCATAGATATAATTATCATCGACAACGAATGGCAGATCAGCGACAGCCTGAACGAAGACTACTGGCCCGTCCGCGGCGAAGACAATAACTTGCAATACAAAATGTTGAGCGCCCTCACGGACCTGCCGCCGTTGATGGAGGGCGGACGGTTGGGCGACGACCTGCGGAATTTTCCGAACAAGAAGACGGCCGCCAACAAGGACAGCGACAATGAAGCCCATGCCGTCCCGATCGAAACGAGTGATCGCGGACGTTGGTATGTAATGGTCCTGCTTCGAAACGACAAAAGCGAGGCGGCTCGCCGTGCGGCAAGGTCGCTGATTGTAACCCTCGCGGTGCTGTCTATGTCGACGCTGATAACGTTTTTCCTTGTATGGAGATTTACCCGGCCGATTGCGAATTTGTCCGACGCGGCCCGCCGTGTCGCGGACGGCGACCTGTGCGTTCGCGTCCCGGATGAGCATCGACACGATGAAATGGGACAGCTTGCCCAGCGTTTTAATGAAATGACGGCGGAGCTGGAAAAATCCAAAGAGCTTGAGGATCAATTGCAGCAGGCCGAAAAGAGCGCTGTTATCGGGCGGCTCGGTTCGGCAATCGCACACGAGATTCGTAATCCGCTGAACTATATAAACTTGACGCTCGATCATCTGCGTTCGAAATTCGCTCCCGAACAGCCGGAAAAGCGCGAGACATTTGAAAAACTGACTTCGCAGCTGAAAGCCGAAGTTGCGCGGATAAATCAGCAGATCAGCGATTTCCTGAACTACTCACGGCCGGCAAAAGCCGATCTGAAGCCTATCGACGTACGTGCGGTAATTGATGATTCGTTGAGAATCATCGAAGCCCAGGCGTCAGAAAACGGCATTAAGGTCGGCGTTGTCGAACACGAAAACGTGCCAAATATTTTGGGCGATCCGGAGTTTCTGCGTTCGGTATTCAATAATCTTTTGATAAACGCGATGCAGGCGATGGAGAAATCGGGCGGGCATTTGAATATCAAAATCACGCCGGACGAGGATGACGGCTTCGTACGGATTGATATTTCAGACACGGGTAATGGTATTCCGGAGGAAAATCTCCCCAAGATATTTGAGCCTTATTTTTCAACCAAAGAAACCGGAACAGGCTTAGGGTTGGCAATCGTCCAAAAGATCGTTGAAATGCACAACGGAAACATCGAAGTCGAATCGAAAACAGACGAAGGGACAAGGTTTACGGTAAGATTACCGAAAGCAGAGAAATGAATTGAACCACAAAGACACGGAGGCACAGAGAAGAATGTCGAAAGGCATTGGTTAGGAAAATCTGTTCTTTACTTTTTTACTCTGTCCCCTGTGTCTCTGGGGGTAAAAATCTTATGGCAAGAAAATCAATATTGGTTGTTGACGACGAAAAGAATCAGCGGGAAATTCTGGAAACGATCCTGTCAGGCGAGGGCTACGACGTGACGACGGCGAGTTCGGGCGAGGCGGCGATGAAGTTTGTCGAGTCGCGGCGCTTCGACCTGGTTCTGACCGATCTGAAAATGACCGGCATGGACGGCCTCGAACTGCTAAAGGAACTGACGAATTTCGACAAGTCGATCATCGTCATTCTGCTGACTGCCCACGGCTCGGTCGATTCGGCGGTCGATGCTCTTCGGCTTGGTGCGTTCGACTACCTGCAAAAGCCTTATGACAGCGAAAAGCTGCTTGATACGGTAGATCGAGCGTTGAAAAAGCTATCGGCTTTGGACACGGAGATCGTATCGGTCTCGCCTGAGATGGACAAAGTTAAAAAGCTGATCCTGAAGATCGCCAAATCGAACTCGACCGTGTTAGTTCGTGGCGAAAGCGGCACTGGCAAAGAACTGATCGCTCGTTCGATACACAAAAACAGCCTGCGCTCGAACGGTGTTTTTCAGGCTGTAAACTGTGCCGCGATCAATGAAAACCTGCTTGAATCGGAGCTGTTTGG
>JANNGV010000148.1:0-7366 GCA_031404055.1 Chloracidobacterium sp. | reverse complement strand
GCGGGGCATTCGCTAGATGCTGCTGGAACCTGGCATCGGCTTCGACGGAACTTTGCGGGTTGGTGTATTCGACAATCAGCAGCTTACCGGCCGGATACGGTGCGGTCACGGCCTCGGTGCCGCCTGTAAACTCTATCAGGTCAAGAACAGGCCTCTCGCCAAGCACATTTTTCAGGTCTTGGGATTTGTTTGTGAACGTCACGGTCTTGCGAACATTTTCCCAATCGGGAAGGTGTTTGATCAACACCGGGACACCATCGATATCCGAAACTTCCTGACTTTGAGGTTTCGAAGCTGTTTGGGCGGCCGAAGGCATTCCCAAAAGGAACGTGCAAATCAGAATCGTGGATATAAAAGCTACTCGTCGAAACATTTCGTCAACCCCGCGTCACCGGAATATTGCGTCAGCATTATGGAATAAAGATATTAGCATTAAACGAAATTCGACGGCAACGCTGACTCGTTTTAGTACACACCAAATCGTATACTGAGCTGCTCGGCTGATACACGCTTTGGTTTGAATCTAGGCTTGGATGTAGCGCGAATATGAAAGTATGTCCACGAAAACGCAACAAATTACCCTTAAATTCGTTATTAATTTCATCAAGTCTCGGTTTGGCACACCAATTGATTAAACATACAGCGGGGGGAACAAGCGAATGACAACCGAAACATTAAATTTTCCTATATTTCAGGGCGGATCGGGCAGTGGGGCTGTTGAAGCTTCTTCGATCACTCCGGGAGATCTTGACGTTACAACGGCCAAAGACTTCGAGCTGACGCAGGCGGCGTCAAAGGGCAACATGGCCGCGTTCGAAGAGGTTTATCAGCGGCACCACAGGCGGGTTTACTCGATCTGTTTGCGAATGCTTCAAAATGCGTTTGAGGCCGAAGATCTTACGCAGGACGTCTTTATCCAACTTTACCGCAAGGTAGGCAGTTTTCGCGGCGATTCGGCTTTTACGACATGGCTGCACCGCCTGACGGTCAACCAGGTCCTGATGCATTTCCGCAAAAGGAACGTGAAGTTCGAAAAAACGACCGAGGAAGGCGAAACGCCCGAGCAGATCGTTCCGGGAACCGACAATCCGTTCAAAATGCAAATCGTCGATAAGATGGCATTGGAAAACGCGATCGAGCAGCTTCCGGCAGGCTATAAGAACGTCTTTGTTCTGCACGACGTCGAAGGCTTTGAACACGAAGAAGTCGCCCGAATCCTGGGCTGTTCAGTAGGCACATCGAAATCGCAGCTCCATAAAGCGAGGCTGAAACTGCGGAAGCTTCTGAAGAAAAAGGCCAATCCACGTCTTATTGGGCTGAACGCGTAAATATATTCGAATTAATACTACGAAGGCTTCACGGCGGCGAGAAGCCTTTTTTCTTTCCGTAAATACAGAAATTTAATTTACCAAGTAAAAGTGGATTCGTTCCATCTTATTCATCTTGTTATGTGGTGCAAATGTTTCACCACGGACTAAGAGGAATAAGATGAACAAGTGGATCACTTTCGGCCAGGATCAATATGCCGCCGCACCGGCCTCGGCGACTGAGTGATCTTGCTCGCCGCTTCCGCCCGAAACGCCGATTGCACCGACGACCTTACCGTCCTTTTTCAACGGAATACCGCCGGCAAATATCATAACCTTGCCGTTATTCGACGCATGAATGCCAAAAAACTGGTCGCCCGACTGGCTGTTTTCACCCAGATCTTTTGTTGTGATATCAAAGGCCCGAGAAGTCCAGGCCTTTTTTATCGAAATATCGACGCTGCCGATCCATGCGTTATCCATCCGAACATGCGCGACAAGATTTCCGCCTGCGTCTGCCACCGCAATATTCATCGGCTGCCCAATCTCGTCGGCCTTCTTTTCGCCCGCCGCAATTATTCTTCGTGCATCTGCTAGTGTGATCATAAATTCATTCTCCCTGTATTCGTAGTTAATTAGTTTATGTTCATAAAGAAAATCCCGAAAGCAAAGTCTTTATTTCGTCTTGTTCCGTTCCTGTTCATCTTGTTCCGTGGCTGGATTTAAACCTCAACCACTGAAGAAGAGGAGGGAAAACCGAACAAAAGGAAAGAAAGAAATAACAGGACTTAGCTTTCCAATATATTTATATTACGCCGCTCAAGCTCGGCGACAAACTTGACCGGATCAATGGCCTTTTCCTGCGGCGTTGCCCCGCGTTCCAAAACATCTCCGCTAGCCATCATTTGCGCGATGATCGAAGCGGGAAATGCGGTTGTCCGCATCATTGCGGAGAGGCCTGTCGCTTCGTCTTGCTTATCGACGATGTCGTAGCGGAGGCGTTGAGTAGCGTCGTCTGTTACGCCCTTACTAACGTGCGGGCTTTTGCATCCCTTTCCGACAAAATCCAACCTGACAAGAACATAGTCCGGGCCGTCGGCGGGAAGATGTTTTTGCAGCAGTTCGCCGAAGACCTTTCGCGGCTTAACCTTTACAAAGTCGGCGACAATCTCGTCGCTTGAGCAGAGGCCGAGGTCAATCATCGTTTTGAACTTCTCGCAATGTCCGGCGTAGCGAATGGTCTTGTAATCAAGCTCGCGAATCTTCCCGAGAAACGTATCCGGCAGCGTCGATGTCCCGCCCGACGTCTGAAACGCTTCGAGCGGCGGGAAGCCGTCGAACGCAAGGCTTTCGATCTCCGTCATCGAATCGATCTCTTTGATCGAACCGTCGCGAATTACACGCGCGACCTCGATATATTCGTTGATCAAGCCTTCGACCGAAAAAACAAGTTGATAATTAAGCGGCGGTAAAGGGTGTTGCGGCAGCCCGCCAACGCGGATGTGTATCTCCTCGATCTCATCAAACTTTGCCGCGCCGTGCATCGCTAGTATCGAAACCATGCCCGGAGCCAACCCGCAGTCCGGGATAATATTTACGCCTGCCGCCTTTGCCTCTGCATCGAGAGCCAACTGTTCATCGACAACATAATTATTGCCGCCAAGATCGCAGAAGTTAGTGCCGGTTTCGATTGCCGCCCGCGAAAGCGATTCATTGTACCAATAGTTGACGCACGAAATCGCCGAATCATGCCCGCGCATCAAATCGACGGTGGCTGCGTAATTCGCGGCATCGATATGCGTTGCCGTGATCGTATGCGTGCCGACCGCTTCGGCGACGCTCTCGGCCTTCTTGACGTCGAAATCGGCGATAGTGACAGCCGTAACGCCCGGCGAATTATGAACAAGATCATAAACGGCGCCATGCCCCATGCGGCCGGCACCAAGGACTAGAATTTTCATTGGATTTAAGTCGAGGGTCAAAAGTCGAGCGTCGGAAAAGAATTTAGAACGAACTTCTCACTCTCGACTCTCGACCAAAACAAATTTACCAATCGTCCAACTCTTCCGGCTTCTCGGCGGCGATCCTCGCACCGGCGAATTCCCAGACCTTCTTTTTCCAGGCCCGCATGCCGTCTAACAGGTTAAGGGCGACCTGGGGGTGAGCGGCGTTTCGTTCCAGCCGGATGACCTGGGCCGATACGCTGACCTCATCGTCCGCATTCTCTGTAATGGTCAGTTCTACTTTGGCGCCGACGGTCGGCAGCTTTCGCGGCAGGTAAATAAGCGCTCCCTGAATCCCGACGTTCTCCGTCAGGCCTTCTTCGATCACCTCTGCTCCGCCTTCATCTTTCCACCTGACCCTGATCGGAAATGAGACTGGATGTCGTGCTCCCTGACGGCGTTCCTGCATATTATTATCCTCTTTGAATTGCCTGGAAGAAATGCGTCTTTATGACCTTTGAAATATACGCGAATTAGGCCCGATAAGTCTACCAAATGCCGATTAATTTCTCACACCTAAACGCCTGAAAACACAGCAATTGCATATATTATAAGGGGTTGCGGTTTTTAAGGGGGTGGACATGACAGCCTAAAAGTGCTAGAATCCAAAAATGTTCTGTTCGCGATCGGATGGAAACAGGCAGCATCCTCTGCCGATCGAGTCTTTAATCCAACGCTATACAAGGGGTCAGTAGTAAGCGATCTTTTTATCTCGCTACTGTTTTCGCGTTTGATTGAAGCTATAAAAATAGGAGCTTTGATAATGAAAAATATCGTTAGAGGAGGCGTCATTCTGTCGCTTTTAGGAATGTTCGTTGCATTTGTATACGCACAATCCAAGACGGAAACCGCTCTCAGTATAGCGAATGATTCGCAACCAAAACTGAATAAAGTTAAAGAAGAAAATAAGTTAGAAGCAGTAATTAAACAGCAGGATAGTAATAAGAAGGTCAATAAAAAGCTGGTTGACAAGACCGTAATGTCAAAGGCGGCCGGAGTAAGCAAAGGCTCATTTGTAGCCACAGCGTATTGTTTGAGAGGAAGAACAGCAATGGGACACGGCGTCCGGCAAGGACTTATAGCCGCTGACCCTCGGGTATTGGGCCTTGGCAGCCGCGTTAACCTTAACGCCGGCGGCTACAGCGGCAACTATCTCGTCTCCGACACTGGCGGCAAGATAAAGGGCCGCAGGATCGATATCTGGATGGCAAGCTGTTCCGAAGCCCGCCGTTTCGGCCGACGAAACGTAACAATAAGCAGCTTCGGCAGATAATTTACAATTAAATATAAAATAACAAAGACCGCATCGAGCAATCGACGCGGTCTTTTAGGTTTTGAGTTTGAAGCTCCGGCTTAATGCGGCTTCCTAGCTCCCCTCCTGTTTGAGGAGGGATGGACGCGTTTCGCGGACGGGGTGGTGGTTCCTGACGGGGTGGTTTTTTGCTTTTTAAGTAAACAACCTACCTCTTATAACTCGCCGCATGAAGCTCATCACGCTTCGGAAAGTGTAGGATCATGCCGAGAATACCAAGCCCTATCCAGAGAAAGAAGTATTGATAATCGAATGCAAAAGCCAACGCAAGCCCGAACAATGAGCTTGCTTCGCACAGCGCCAAGGCTATGATCAAACCGCTTTGGACCTGACCCATATCCTGCTCGGCTACCGCACGTTCGTTAAGCCTTTTGCGAAACCCAAACGAAAACAGAACTGCTGTCACCGCCGCCACCGCGAATCCGACCACCATCGCCCCGCTGACACCGGCGATCGGTTTCGAGAAGTCGAACTTAAACAGATTCGGCTTGATAAAAACAAGCATCAGCACAAACAAAAACTGCGACATCAGCAAAGCCACCCAGATGACGACCATTGTTTTGTACTGAGCTTCGACACTCGGTTTTTCGTTTTCCATTTTTAGTTAGTCGCCTCCAGTTCTTCCTCAAGCAACTGCCGCTGATAAAGCTCGGCGTATTCGCCATCGAATTCGAGCAATTCTTCGTGCGTGCCGCGTTCTATTATCCGGCCTTTGTGCAGGACGCAGATGAGGTCGGCGTCGCGGATGGTCGAGATTCGGTGCGAGACAATGAGCGTCGTCCGTCCGCTCCGCACATCGCGCAGATTGTGCAGGATTTTTTCTTCGGTGTAGGTATCGACCGCCGACAGCGAATCGTCCAGAATCAATATTCGCGGATCGCGCATCACCGCGCGTGCAATCGCCGTCCGCTGCTTCTGCCCGCCCGAAAGCGTGATGCCGCGTTCGCCAACGAGCTGTTCGTATTTGCCGGGAAAGTCTTTTATGTCGTCGGCCAGCCCGGCGATCTCGGCGGCTTTCTCGACTGAGATTTCACCGCCGAGAAGCGGAGACGCGGAGGGGGAAATTTTAGCCGCAGATGAACGCGGATCAACGCGGATGCCGGAATGAGCCTTATCTAATTGATCTCCGTTTAAATCTTCCTCCGCGTCTCCGCGTCTCTGCGTTGAATCTTCCGCTACTCCAAACGCAATATTCGCGGCCAGCGTGTTGCTGAACAAAAACGTCTCCTGCGGCACGAATCCGATAGACCTGCGAAGTTGTTCGATGGGGAACTCGCGTATCGGCACGCCGTCAACGAGAACGCTGCCTTCGGGTGCCTCGATAAGACGCGGGATGAGACTCATCAAAGTCGATTTCCCGCTGCCCGTTTTGCCGACGAACGCGACCGTTTTTCCCTGGCCGATCGTCAGATCAATATCTCGCAAAACCGGAGTGCCGTTATAGGCAAACGACAGATTGCGAAATTCGATATCGCCTTTTATCGGCTCTTGCTCGCTAACGCCCGAAGCGTCTTTTATCATCGGTTCAGTTTCGAGAATCACGTTAAAGCGTTTCAAGCTTGCCGTGCCGCGTTGATAGAGATTGACCACATAGCCGAGAGCGATCAGGTACCAGATCATTCGCTGCAGGTACAAAATAAACGACGCAAAATTGCCGGCCGTTATCTCGCCGCGAACGGCCATCGGCACGCCGACCGCCACGATGATGACAAATCCGAGTCCGATAAAAAAGAACAGCAGAGGCCGCATTGCCGCCGCGAATTTCACAAGCCGCAGGTTCTGAGCCGCGTATTCGCGATTGAGTTTTTGAAATTGCTCGATCTCAGAATCTTCCTGTGCGTAGGCTCTGACGACGCGGACGCCGCTCAGGTTCTCCTGCGTGCGTGCCGTAATGTCAGAGAAAAAGCCCTGAATTTTCTCGAAGCGCTTGTGAATTTGGTCACCCAGATATCTAACTGTGAGCGAAACCAGCGGCATCGGGATCAGTAGTAGCAGCGTGAGCTTAACGGAAATACTCAGTAGAATAGGCAGTACTATACAAAGAGCAAATATCGCCTGAAAGCTGTAAAGGATCATCGGCCCGACGATCTGCCTGATCGCCGCCAGGTCGTTTGTCGCCCGCGCCATCAGATCGCCGACGCGGTTGTTTTGAAAAAATTCAAGCGGCTGATTGACGAGGCTTTTGTAGAAGGCCTCACGCATGTCGAATTCGATATGCCGCGAAGTGTTAATTAGAATCCGCCGCTGCAAAAACAGAAAAACGCCACTCATCGCGCTGACGCCAAGAATTACAAGCGGATAGTAAATGATCTTCGGCCAAGTAATTCCGGCAGTCAGATCGTCCACCGCCATCCCGACCAAAAACGGCACGAACAGCCCAAAAAGCAGCGACACCAGGATAAAAAATATACCGGCGACCATGCTCCATTTATAGGGTTTTACAAACCGTGCAAATTTTTTGATCGGATCCATAAAGAGCGTGAATCGTAAATCGTGAATCGTAAATCGTAAATAGAAAGAAAGACTGTCATCTAACGGTATTAGGATTTACGATTTACGATTCACCATTTACGATTCACGCTCTTTATGGATCCGATCAAAAAATTTGCACGGTTTGTACTGGCACCATGGTGCAGATCGGGCATGTCGCGGTAGTCGGTGTGCTGATGCAGGGGGGCTACCTGAGCGGTGTGTTCTGCTCCATTCATCTGGGCATGTCCGCGGGAGTGAGCGCACTGATTGTC
>JANNGV010000147.1:0-4342 GCA_031404055.1 Chloracidobacterium sp. | reverse complement strand
TGCCATTAAATCTGCGGGTTCGGCGAGATCGAACTTTATCGCAAATGGCTGATAGAGATCTTCGGTGAAATCAAACCCGCGCTCATTTTCGATCGCATACGCAAAGTCGTTGTACCAAAAACCCGTGTTTTCAATCTCCGCGCCGTTGTGATGAATGTGGAGCGAGGGCATCTGCTCGTCAGCGGCAACCGAAACAATCGAGTCGCCGATCTCATAATGAAAGCTGATCTCCGGGCTTTGATGTTGGAGAGCGTGATAATCAACGAATGACAGCAGCGGTTTTAACACCAGCTTTGCCCCGGTCGAGCCTTTCAAAATGCTCCAGCGGCATACGGTCGCATTTGAGCCGTGCACCATGAAAAGCTTTTTTTCGATCTCGACGCCCTCAATTGTATAGGTCCATTTGGGAAATGGGTCGAGCCTAAAATTTTCTAAAAATCGGTAACCCTGGGGGCTGACACTTCCAAGAAATTGATTCGTGGACAGTTCGAACCGGCGGCCGTCGATTTCCAGCGTCTCTTCGAATTTGGAAAGAACCGTTACCCGCCCCAACGGCGGACGGGTCGCCGCGGTTAGCAGACCGTGATACCGGCGTGTATTAGCGCCCGAGATCGTGCCCGACGCAAATCCTCCGATCCCATTCGTTTCAAGCCATTCCCGGCTCGAAGCCGCTTCAAAATCCGTACAAATCTGTTTATTAAAACTTAGCATGCGGTGATTCTATTGCTCGTGGTCAAACCTATATTCCAGAAACTTATTCAACACTAGACCGAAATGGAAAAACTTTTCTGAACGTCAAAAGCTTTCTTTGTAAAAAAGCTGAGATGCCTCGCTCTTTTCCTCTTATTCCGTTTTTTTCGTCTTGTTCCGTGGTTAGATTTTTTAACCACAAAAGAAAAGGAACGAGAGGGAAAAAGAGGATTAAACAAATATCGCCCGGAAAACAGATTTTTCCACGAATTCTGCTATTGCGCTTGTCCATCGGATTAGAGATCGTGATACAGATCCTCGGTCTCATCGACCATCCGGCCCAGAGAGAAATTCTCGTTGGCGAAATTCTTAGCTTTTTCAGCATAGCGTTCGCGTTTTTGGGGATCTTCCAAAAGCTCACAAATCTTTCGGGCGAGCGCGAGCGGATCGCTGATCGGCACTAGCAGTTCGCGATCAGGCAGCAGTTCTTTTGCTCCTTCGGTTTCGGTTGCCACGACGACTGTTCCGCTCCCCATCGCCTCCAGTATCGCAAGCCCGAAGCTCTCGCTGTGCGATGCCGAGACAAAAATATCCATCGCGGCAAAGAGCGGTGGCGTATCCTCCACCCAATCCAGCCACAGAAAATTTTCATCAAGCCTAAAGACACGGACCAGGCGTTTTAGCTCGCGGCGGAACTTTTTATCGACCGTGTTGTCTTGCCCAACTACGACAAATCTTGCGTTGGGAAACTTCTTTACGACCTCGTTTGCGGCGAGGACAAAGTCTCGCTGCCCTTTCAAGACGATTAGCTCCCCAACTATGCCGATCAGCGGCATGTCGAACGGGATATTGTGGAGAAGTCGAAACTCTTTACCCAGATTCGCCCGATCGAAATTCAACGAACCTTCGATATCGATGCCGTTTTGTATTATCGCTATTTTCTCGTGAGGAAAAACCCTCTTCAGCGAAGTTCCGACGCCGGATGAGACCGCAATCGCTTTAGAAAGATTCTTTAACGCGAATCTGTTGAATGGCTTAAGCGGAAACAGGACATGGCGCGTAAGCACGAACTTCGAACTTTTGGATAGCGTGCAGGCGATACTTGCCGGTATGTAATCCCTGGCGACGTGGGCGTGCACGATCTCGATATTATTTTCACGGATAAACCCCGCAATCCGGTTTGCACTCAGAATCCCAAACGAATTTCGGATCGACACATGAAATATATTAGATTCGGGGAGAAATTTCAGTCGTTCCTGCCACACATTCGTCGGCCGCAATGCCGCGAAAACATCATGGCCCCTGGCCTGCAACTCACGGCACAGATCAACAAAGTGCCGCTCGCCGCCGCCGAACGTCTTGGCTGATGAAATTTGCAGGATTCGCATTGCCGTTAAATGGTTGACCTAAAACCGCGGATGGTCAATTGTAATCGAATCGGTTTTTCTAACAAAGAGGCGCCGGGGAAAACCGCGAATGTTACCGCTCTTGCGATCGCAAAACGTCATAAACACGCTCCTTCACAGTCGCGTTTCCGCCCGTAAATTCCAAATAAAAAAGGGCACGCTTACAATGAAGCGTACCCAAAAGGTTTTTCCCGTGAGAGAAAAACTAAAACTGAAAACGTGTCGAAAACTGAATCTGTCGTTCTCGATACAGGGTACTGTCGGTCGAAGTAATATCGCCGAAGGTTGCGTTGGCGGTCAGAACGTTTCCACTTCTGGTGTAAAGCGTGCTGTTTTGACCAAAAACCTGTGTCCGGTTAGCAACGTTGAAAGCTTCCGCCAGAAATTCAAGCCTGAATCTCTCGGAGAAGTTGAAACGCTTGGACAATCGCAAATCTAAATTGACAAGTTCCGGCAAACGGTAAGCATTCCTGGGGTTGAGCGGGAAACGGTTATCTCCGTTTGTCCCGTTCAAACTTGTGCCGGAAACTCCGCCATCAAATGGCCGGCCCGAGTAATAGGCCAAGATCGGAGCGATCGACCAGCCATTCAACAGATAATTGTAAAACGATTTTGTCGTCCCCCTGAAAATGGTCGGAGCATAGACAGCGCTGACTACAAACTTATGACGAACGTCAAAATTGCTCGGGCCGGCGTCGTAACTACCGTCGAAGATATCGTACGGACTGTTTGTTTGCGTGAATGTAGCCGAGTTTTGGTTTGTGTCAGTCGATTTAGCTAGCGTGTAACTTGCCTGAACCTGCAAACCGTCAGTGAAGCGTCGGTTTGCCTGAAAGACAAGCGCGTTGTACTCAGACTTAACTGTGCTCTGAATGCGCGTAAGCGACGGTCCATTTGTTGTACTGCCGGGATTCAATACAACACGAACATAGTTAGGTACTGAAAATGCCTGCCCGTTGAAAGGTCCGTTGACCACCGTGAAGTTATTCGACGGCGTTGTTTGTGAACGCTGATAGTTAAGGTCATAGAATGTCGGCAAACTGCGACCCAAACTTCCGATATAAGAAACCGACACTACGGTGTTTTTCATAACCTGACGTTCAAGAATAACGTCATACTGATTGATCAGTGGTGCCTGGAAATTCTCCGAAAAGAACTGGATCGCTCCCGCTCCGAACGGTATCGCAGACTGAGCATAAACAAACGGGAATACCGGTGCACACGGCGATGTCGCTGTAGGAACGACCGGAAAACAGTTTGTCGTTGTTGTTGCGGTGATCTGCACCTGCGATTGTCCGCCAGGGTTTCCTGTGTTTACCAGAGCATTGTAGATCGTCGAGTTCTGAATACGACCGAAATAGATGCCGTATCCGCCCCGGATACTTGTCTTGCCGTCACCAAAAATATCGTAAGCAACACCTATACGGGGACCAAAATTATTCTTATCATCCGGCAAGCTTGATGTAACTTGGCCGATGGTTCGTCCATCGTTAGGAATGACGGTCGAGGCAGCTAGAGCACCTGTACTGTTGGTATTGACTAAAGTCGGTTCCGGCAGCTTGATATATTCCCAACGCAATCCCAAATTAACAGTCAATCGCGGTGTGATGCGGAAATCGTCCTGAGCGAAGAAGTTGTAGTCATATGTAGCCAATTTTATGCCGGGTGAACCGACGCCTTGCTGGTAGTTGCTTGTGTAACAGCGGCCTACAGTACGCGTACCGGTCGCGCAAAGCGTTGATGCCGCTAGCGGCGTTCTAAAATTGGTGTAGTCAACGATGAAATCGTTAATATTTTTCTTGTTCCATGTTTTGTCTTTCAGTGACAGTGGATACTGCAGCGGATCTTCAAGAAGCACGTGCTGTGGACGCGGATGGTGCGCGACGTCAAGACCACCGGGTTCGACGGCGAGCCGATCGATCTGCTGCCGTGGCTGCGCCGGAACAAGGATCGGCTGATCCTGAAGCCCAACCGCAGCTTCGGCGGCACCGGCATCGTCGTCGGGCCGCACGTCGATCTCGCCGCCTGGGACGACGCGCTCCAGGACGCGCTCGGCCCCGACGCCCACGAGACCGGCGGCGTGGTCGCGCAGCGCTACGTCGACGTCAAGGTCAAGGACTTCCCCGTCCTCGTCGACGGCTCCGTCACCCTCGAGGAGTTCTACGTCGTGTGCGGCTTCCTCGCGACCCCGCGCGGCGTCGGCATCCTCGGCCGCGCCTCGAAGAAGCGCGTCGTCAACGTCGGCC
>JANNGV010000146.1:0-6238 GCA_031404055.1 Chloracidobacterium sp. | reverse complement strand
AAAGATCGGTATGGGTTATGGCTTGCACGTTTGTTTTTGCGCTTTGCGGTTTCGCTCAACCACCGCAAAGCACTCCCGCATCCGAGGAAGAAGCGGCGATTCTGCCTTATTACAACAATTACCTTAAGGAATACCATCTCGGACCCGAAGACGTGATTTCGGTCGAGGTTTTCGGTGAGGAGAATTATTCAAAAGCGGGGATCGTGATTCCGCCAACGGCCAGAATCGCGTACCCGCTCATCCCGGGCGGCATATTCGTAGGCGGTAAGACGACTGAGCAAGTTTCCGCCGAGATCAGGAAAAAACTGGACGAATACATCATAGACCCGCAAGTTACCGTCACTCTCGATAAAGTCGGTTCGGCAAGATACGGCGTTATGGGCAGGGTAACGACGCCGGGCGTAAAGGTAATGAATCGCCGATACAATGTTTACGAAGCGATCGCCGAGGCAGGCGGCATCGCAAAGGAAGGCGACAAAAAACGAGTACTGCTGCTTCGTCTGAACCCGCAGGGCGGTTTTACGCAAACAGTCATTGATTTCGACAAGGTGATGGGCGGCAAGACGGAGGTACCGTATCTAGTCCCGGGCGACCAGATCATTGTGCCGGAGAAGAAATGGAGTTTAGCGAAAGTAATGGATGTGATTGGCAAGGCGAGTGCGCTTCGGATACTTTTTGGCGTTCCTTTTTAAGCGAGACATTGATCGGACTAGTGTGGCAATCAGTTTAACGATAATCTGTGGAAGGTTTTTGAAAACACTATTTTTGGGCAATTCTTGATCCAATCCTTTTGTTCCTTCATCTTATTCCGCGTTTCGCTTTTTTTAACACCGAACAAGAGGAATTTTGGAAGGAATAAGAGGAACAAAACCGAGCATCTCTCGTCATTTTCAGTTTTTTCAAAAAAGAATTTCTCACATCTTTAGGCAGGTTTTTCAAGTGGCCCGTTTAATCCACACATACTAGGGTTACTAGATTGGCGTCAAATATGAATCTCTCAAAGATAATTCTGGGTTCACTCCTTTTTGTGCTCTTTTCGCAAACTTTATTGGCTGATTGGGTGAAGCAGGATTCCGGCACTCTGGCGTGGCTGCAATCGATATATTTCGTTGACGACAAGTACGGATGGATAGTTGGCAGCAATGGAACGCTTTTATCTACGAACGACGGCGGCCGGACCTGGGCCAAGGAGAAAACAAAATCGGGAGATACGTTTCGAGACGTCTATTTCGCGGATGCTCGAAATGGTTTGCTGTTGTGTGAACGCAGTTTGTACAGTTCCGCCGGCGCTCCGCCGTCATATTTGATGCAAACGTCGAATGGCGGCAAGGATTGGCAAACTATCGAATTTGCCGAAGGGAAAGAGCGGATGATACGTTTTTTCTTTTCGAAGAACGGTACCGGTTTTGCGGTCGGCGAGGGCGGAATCATATTGCGAAAGCAAGACGACGGTAAGCCATGGAAAAGGTCTCCGCTGCCAATTCGCTATTTGCTGCTTGACGGCGCGTTCACCGATGAGAGCAATGGAATCGTGGTCGGCGGCGGCGGAACTGTACTTGCAACCGCGGATGGTGGATCGACTTGGAATGAAGCTAAATTTGCGAAAGACGGTGCGAAGACCAAGTTAAACGCTCTCCATTTTATTGATCGCAAATATGGCTGGACAGCGGGCAACGAAGGCAAGATATATTCGACAAACGACGGCGGAAAGCTTTGGCGTAAACAAGAAACGAATATAACTGAGGATCTTTTTGACATTGAATTTATTGATTTGAGGCTTGGATTTGCCGTTGGTGACAACGGAACGATCCTGCGAACAAACGATGGCGGCGTAAGCTGGATGGTCGAAACGACGGGCAGCAGACATAAGCTGCAACGTGTTTCCTTCGCCGGCAATCGCGGATTTGCGGTCGGTTTTGGAGGAACGATCCTGACTACCGAAATAAATCGGGACGGCAAATGATTCCGGATCGATCCGGATGCTTACAGAAAGTGTTTTATTGTATTTGAGGGCTGGGAAGAGGACTTGCAATGTGCGGTATTGTCGGCGTAGTCGGTGACTTTTCACGTGACGAGTGCTTATCTATAGTAGGAAAAATGAAGGGGGCGATCGTGCATCGCGGCCCTGATGACGATGGCGCCTGGGCGGAGGACGGATTCGGTTTTGGAATGCGACGGTTGAGCATTATCGACCTCGCGGGCGGACATCAGCCTATGTGGGACGATTCGTCTGGCACCGGGCTGGTTTTTAACGGCGAGATCTACAATTACAGGGCACTGCGGTCGAAGCTTGAGGCGAAAAAGCATCTTAACTGGAACACGGAAAGCGACACGGAAGTTGTGCTCAAAAGTCTGGTGAACGCGGGTGAAAAAGGAATCGACGACTGGAACGGAATGTTCGCGATAGCCTCGTGGAATCCGAAGGCGAAGGAACTTTTACTGATACGCGACCGCATGGGCGTCAAGCCGCTGTACTATTTTTGGGACGGAAAAACACTTTTATTCGCGTCGGAGATTAAGGCCCTGTTGGCATCCGGATTGATCAAGCGGCAAATAAACCGACAGGCGATATGGGATTATCTGACATACCGCTACGTTCCCGGCCCCGAGTCCGTCTGGCAGGATATTAGAAAGCTCCCGCCCGGACATTTGCTTAGATTTGCGCCTGATGGGCAGCCGAAAGAGCTACGTTATTGGGAATCGGACGTTGTTAGCGACGAATGGGATATCAAGTCCGAAGAAGAAACCGACAAAGAGTTCTCCGAATTATTTCTCGATGCGGTCGAATTGCGGCTGGTTGCGGCGGATGTTCCGGTCGGCGTATTTCTCAGTGGCGGTCTCGATTCGAGCGCCATTGCCGCCGCCGCGGTTGAGCTTGGCCACAATAATTTTCATACATTTTCCGTAGGGTTTGATGAAGGCGGATATTATTCGGAGTTGCCATTTGCACGACAGGTCGCAGAGCATGTCGGCGCCCAATATCACGAGGTTGTCATCAATCAAAAGCAGTTTATTGATGCGCTGCCCGAGGTAGTATTTGCCTCGGACGAACCGCTCGCGGATTTGTCCCTCGTTTCTCTTCTGGCTCTATCACGTCTCGCGCGCCGCGACGTAAAAGTAGTGCTTTCAGGTGAAGGCAGTGACGAGATATTGGCCGGATATAATTTCGAAAAAACGGAGAAAGAGTGGAACAAGGTCCGGCGGCTTCAACGGCTTCCTCAATCCGCATTAAAAATGGGTGCTGCATTTTCAAGGCTTGGTCTACCGGCGCATCTTCAGAAGAGGATCGACAAGGTAGCCAATGTGCCGTTGGGAGATTGGAACAAGATTGCCCTCCCGCACATGACGGACTATTTTGACCAGGAAGAAAAAAAGCTCTTGTGGCCGTCCGAGGAATATTTAGACAGCGGCAGAATAATCGCCGAACAATACGCCGCAGCCAAATCAACCGACCCGCTGCAACAGATGCTTTCAGTTTACCAGCAGTCTTGGCTTGTCGAAGATCTGCTGATGAAGGCCGACAAAGCAACTATGGCGGCCTCGCTCGAGGCCCGGACACCTTTTTTGGATTACCGGCTGGTCGAATGGGCGAATCGACAACAGAATTCCGTGAAGGTAAAGCGGCATGGATATAATCATTACACAACGAAAAACGTGTTGCGGCGTTTTTGCGAAAAAAGGCTGCCGAAAACGATTATAGACAGGCCAAAGCGAGGTTTTCCCGATCCGGCTAATCAGTGGCTGAAGGATGGATTGGAAGGATGGGCGCGCGACACACTCCTGAGTTCCGACGGCAAGCTTGCTGAAGTATTTTCCAGGAAAGTGATCGATAGTTCTATCGAGCAGGCAAGACTTGGGAAAGGGGACGGCGGCGACAGGGTGTGGATGCTGTTGGTTCTCGAACTTTGGATGCGGGGCTGGGATGTTACTCTTGTTATCTGATCGAGCTTCACCGATTCCGATCTATCGTAACGACCGAAGAATATCTACCGTTTTTCCGACGGCTTTCTTGAAAGCACCGCCGAAGTAAAATTCAGCTGCTTCAAGTTCGACTCGTTTCGCGCCAAAGCTTGCCTTAAATTCTTGCAGTCCGGTGCTGTCGATATCCGTTCCGCCCAAGTTGAAAAGAACTTTTCCTTCAGATTTCAACAAACAGGCGACTTCGAAAAAAAGAAACTGAGACGCTCCGCAGTCTCGCCCTTCATTGCTTGTCCCAGAGGTCTGGGCGTATGCTCCCGTTGGACTTTTCAGTACGAAGATTGAACTAACGACTTCACCATTGAAAACGGCCTGATAAAGCTCTCCGGCGTTATTGTTCCTAAACGAGATCAAGTCCCGAACGTCGATACTGTAGGCAATATTATCACCCGAACTCTTACGCCGGTTCAACGAGAGATTGGCAAGGTCGGCGTGCAGCGTGTACGCGTCGTCCTCCGACGCGGGCCTAAACTCTAATCCTTTTTTCCGAGCCGTCTTGATGTGGCGCTGATGACGTCGCTGCAGACCGGACCAAAGATCGCAAACGCTCAGGTCAAGTTGATATTCATACCTGCTTTTTCGAAAGACTTCGCCACCCAGTTTCCGTATAAATGCGTCGTTAGAACCAAAAGTGTAGGTTCCCAAAATAGAAATATCTGAATCGCGGCAAAAGTTGTCCAGGCCATTCCAGAACACGTCCTGATCACGTATTGCCGGCAAAGAAATTATATCGAGCCGCTGATTTATTCTTCCTTTTTTGGAGAATGCCGTGCAGGCCGTAACAAGCTGGCCTTCGGATTCGAGAAGCAAAACAATGGACGCCGAGCCTTTTTCAAGCATTACGTTTACATATTCGGGGGTGTAAAACGGATTTTCGGGGGCCAGGGCCGAAACGAGGTTGATAATCTCTGCCGATGGCTCAGAAATGGTTTTGAATTCGACTGACACTATACGGAATCCTCCGCCGATAAACCTTCTTCCATTAGCTGGGAATCAATAAAAAACTTCGTCGCCCAGTTCGGATATTCGTAAGCACAATAGTCTCCGTCGACCGGGAAAGCTCCTTTAACCGCGCCGCGTGTTTCGGGATCGCCCTGCAACTTTATCGTCTTGCGGACAAACTTGTTAGCGGCAAAAGCGGCGTCTCGATATTTCGTCTCGTTCGTGTATTCGAAAAGCAGGAACCAGCAAGCGGCGATCTGCACATTGCCGGTCAAACACGACCATGATACGGTTCCACGCCAATTTGCGTCGAGCCTCCCCGGCAGCGAACCATCGTTTCGGACCGCGGTTAGAATACCGTCGGCGGTCTTGATCGACGCATCGAGAAGTGACTGTTCCTTTGTAAAGCGATAAGCCTCGATGACACCGCGAAGCGCATAGCCGAGGGTGTGAGTTAGAGGTTGGGTCGGTTCGGATAAACAGCAATTCTCGAACCATCCATTGCCGCTCTGGAGGCTCAGGGCCCACTTAATATTTGCGATCGCCGCTTCCGCATAGTTACTTTCCGGCTCAAGGCGGGCCGCTTCGAAAAGTCCCCATGAAACGTGAGTTTCGTAGGCCTTATCGGTTGCACCAGCGAAAGGTGAACGGTGTTTGCGCCAACAGCCATCGCTGTCCTGGGTTCGGACAAGCCAGTCCGCCGCACGCCGCATCGGACCGCGAAATTCGTCGCCAAACTCCTCGGTGCCGCTCGCCAACCCCAAGAGGATCTGGCCTGTATTGAACGTTACCGGTATCTCTGGAACTGCGCCGATCACACTTCCCTGAAAGCCGCCATCGGGGAACTGGATCGAAACAAGCCAGTCGAGCATCCGCTTTGCCCGCACTCGCACCGATTCATCACCTTTTAGCTTTGCGTAATTGAGCAATGTCGGAATTATGTATCCTGTGGTTTCCGGATACGACGAATTCCAGCCCGTAATCAAGCTAAACTCCCGAGCGACGCCCCCATCGTGTGAAGTCGAATTATTCTGCGCTCGAGCCAACCATGCGATGGATTCCCGCACGGCCCGATCAATCGGCGGATCGACTTCAGGAAGTCCCCGTGCATCAATTTCCCGCTCATTTTTCGCAATGTCCGGCAGCCTGTGTGACGCACGGACATTGCGAATTGAGCGTAAAATCGTTCGAAACATTATCTAATTGTGGTGACGTAAAAGCGGGTTTACTACGGTTTTATCCGAGCAGTCCTTTGTTAAAGGAACCAGAGCCATTTTATCGGGGAAAGTAAATAAAAGTCAAAAAATTCGAAAATCTG
>JANNGV010000145.1:0-3760 GCA_031404055.1 Chloracidobacterium sp. | reverse complement strand
GACGGCGACTTCCGCATGGAGGCGGCGGAGGACGTCCTCGACGCGCCGGCCGCCCTCGACCACCTCCAGGAGCTCGTCGAGGCGAGCCTCGTGCGGGTCGATCCGGCCTCGAGCCATGTCGTACCGGTCATCTCACCGTTTCCATTCAGCGTATGCCAAGCACCGAAAACGCTTCCCGCATATTCACGGCCCTGCGGCAAAATCGCGGTAACACCTGTCCTGACAGATTTTTTGCCCTTGCCTGAAATGAGCGTTGTATATCCAACCTCGACGCCTTTTACATCCGTAATGGCGTTGTATTTGCCCGCTACACCGTCAAATGGAATGCCCAGATCACGCGCTCGGGGTTTTGTTTGAGCTTTCATAATGCCGGTCGCAAAAACCGCGAGAAACAGGAACACTGCAATGGTTTGATTCATACGTATTTATTTAGCGCACCGGCGGCGACGTTTGCCCTACAAAATGCTGACGACATTTTCAAGAAAGCCATCGCGCCTTCCCAAACTTGTTCACTTTGTCTGAGATTGCTGCGGTGCACGGGCGGTCTGGAGGGCGATTATTTGCCACCGGCCATCCTTTTTCAGGAACACAGCCGTGTAGCGAAATGCAGAGCTGCTTTCTTTTTCACCAACTACAAAGTTCATTCGCGTCAAGGCTGTAACGACGGCGGTTTTGTCGAATATCCGGACCTTCACGTCGTCGTTGCTTATCGAAAGCATCTTCATAACGCCGCCCGGTTTTAATATCTCAATCTCCTCGGTCTTACCGCGTGTTGTGCCGTCAAAAGCAGTAACAATCATATCCGCTTCGAATATTTTATCCAGAGCCTTTGTATCCCGATTTCGAACTGCGTCCGCCCAATCAGCGATGGCCATAAAAATCTCTTTCGCCGAGCTTTGGCTCGTTTTTTCCGGCTCCGATTGAGCCGCAACGCTAACACACGAAACAAACACCACGGCAACAACGAATATAACCTTTCGCATCTCCCCAAACCTCCTCAAATCGATATTTCCTTCATCACTGCTTTTAGCTTTGCCCGGGTCTCTGCCGTGACCGGAACAAGCGGCAGCCTTATGTTTTCTTCGAGCAATCCCATTTCCTTCATTACAAATTTGCACGGTGCCGGCGACGATTCGATAAAGTTCGCTTCCATTAGAGCCAAGATTTCGTAATGGATCTTTCGCGCCGCCGTGTGTGCTCCGTCCAATGCTTTTTCGATCATCCGCGACGTCGCTTTGGGAATCTCGTTGGCACAAACCGAAACAAGGCCGTCCGCACCAAGGGCAATCAACGGCAGTGCGCTCGCATCGTCACCCGAAAATACCTTGAAATTCTTGGGCCGGTTTTTGATTATCTCCATCACCTGCGAATAGTTTCCGGAAGCCTCTTTTGTCGCGACGATATTCTCGTATCTAGCCGCAAGTTTCAGTGTCGTTTCAGCGGAAATGTTCGACGCCGTTCGCGACGGTACATTGTAAAGCATGATCGGAAAGCCTTTGACGGACTTCGCGATCTCCGAAAAATGGGCGAACATTCCTTCCTGCGTCGGTTTGTTGTAATAGGGCGCCACCAGCAAAGCGGCGTCGGCACCGGCTTCGCGGGCCCTGCGGGTAAAATCGATAGTCGCTGCGGTGTTGTTGCTGCCCGTTCCCGCTATCACCCGTGAATTAGATTTTTTCGCGACCTCGACCGTCATGCGAATGACGTGCAGGCGCTCCGACTCCGACATCGTTACGCTTTCGCCTGTCGTTCCGCACGGTACAAGAATCTTTACACCATTCTTTATCTGTCGCTCGACGAGCATTTTGAGACACCCGTCGTCAATCGATCCGTCCTTTTTAAAGGGCGTCACGAGTGCAGTCGCACAACCCCCCATCCAGTCAATTCTCAGCGTCATAAAAGCCGGAGCTCCACTAAAAAATAATTTTCTTGACCTGCCCCAAAGTATATGTTCATATTCGGATGTAAACAAAGGCTGAATAAAGCTTACTTATGCCGTTGTCAAAGATTTTTCCATTTTTTCTCACACTTGTTGTTTTTATTTGCGGATGCTCATCAAGGCCAAACGCTAATAAAGAAATTCCCATATTTTTGTTGAAGTTTAAGCCTGATAGTTTTGCGTACCCGGTCGGCGAAAACGATTTTGCGACTGAAAAGAATGACTTTTGGGACAAATGGTATAACGCTCAGGATTTCGGTGAAAACCGGCATCTTGGCGAAGACTGGAATGCGAACACAGGCGGAGATACCGATTGCGGTCAACCGGTATTCGCGGCCGCCGACGGGTCGATAATCTTAGCGGGCGATGCGGGTCCGGGTTGGGGAAATGTGTTGGTTGTTGAACACACCGCCGAAGACGGCACAAAGGTTCAAAGCCTCTACGGACATCTGAACACGCTAAACAGAAACGAGGGCAACATTACACGTCGCGAACAGATTGGAACTGTCGGAAATGCTAACGGCCGCTATCCCTGCCATTTACACTTCGAAATCCGTTGGAATGCCTGTCCTTTCTGGAACAAAACCGGGCCCGGTTATTCTGACGAAAGAACCGGTTGGCTCGACCCCTCGGAGTTTATAGATAGACAGCGCGATCCTGCCAGACATTGGTAAAAAAGGCGTCCAGCTTTCTAAGATCAAGATTTCCATCCGTTCTCACGCCCGAACAAAGATCTAGCCCGAATGGCTGAACGGTATCAATAGCTTCTCGAACATTTTCCGAATTCAAACCGCCCGCAAGAAACACCGGCTTGCCGCATGTCTCGACGATCTTCCGGCTTAAACGCCAGTCGTGCCGACGACCGGTGCCTCCAAGTTCTTTGACCGCCAAGTTCGGATTTCCGCTGTCGAGCAAGATCGCGTCGACGAACTCAGCCAGTTCTGCGGCTTCGTCGACTGATTTTTCGCTAACAACATGGACAACCTGCACTAACTTAACGTTCGCCAAGGCTTGCCGGATCGATTGATAATCGCGACCTTCCAGTTCGTCAACGATCTGAATGGTGTTCGTTTTTGTGCGGTGATGATGATCGATAATGTCTTGAGCCGTCTGCCGGCTCGTCAGCAAAAATGTAGCGATCGGCGGCGGAACGGTTTGTGCAATTCTGAAAATCTCTTCATCCGAGATCGGCCCTGGCCCAGAAGGCATCTTACCGACAAGCCCAATCGCCGAAGCTCCGAACGAGATCGCCTGGGCGGCCTCAGCCTTGCTCGAAATACAGCAAATTTTTACCCTGGGTTTCATACTCAAATTCGTTCATCCTCATTCTATTTCAAACGGAAAAAGCGCAAAAGTAACTAACACTTTTGCGCCTTTATTGATCGGAAAAGAAAAGGTCTATTTCAAAGCTTTGTCGAACGCCTTTACATATTCGGATTTCTTGCTGTTGTTATATGTTTTGTAAACAACCTTACTGTCCTTCATCAAAACCACGGCCGAAGTCTTCTTTTTGTATTCGCTGAAAAATTCAGCCAAACCGAGCTTCTCGGCCTTTGCTTCCGATTCGGCGACGGTCTTGGCGTCGGTAACATCGAAAAACACAAAATTAAACTTCTCCGAATAGTCTTTCTGAAGGTCGGCAACCACCGGCTCGACGGCTTTGCAATACGGGCACCAATCAGCTTGAATTACGGCGACAATCGGTCGGTCATCCTTCATCATGGCATCTTTTTTCATGCCATCATCCTTCGACATCGCCTCGTCTTTCTTCATTGCGTCTTGCGCAAATGATGCCGAAGTAGAAAAAATCGTGAAAAGTGC
>JANNGV010000144.1:0-2727 GCA_031404055.1 Chloracidobacterium sp. | reverse complement strand
GCCTATCAATGGCACAACTACGGAAAAACAGTTATAGGCGCCCGGTCGGATGTTGAAAACGTGCCGATTGACCGTCTGCAGGCGTTTTATCGAAGGTATTATCAACCCGATAACGCGGTTCTGCTCGTGGCCGGAAAATTCGATGAAGCGAAAACGCTGGATTTGGTCAAAAAGTATTTCAGCGTGATTCCGAAACCTGACCGCACCCTGCCGCCGAATTACACAATCGAACCGACGCAGGACGGCGAACGCCAGGTTACGATTCGACGTGTCGGTGACACGCAGATCGTTATGGCCGGCTATCACGTTCCTTCGGGCGCGCATCCGGACGCGGCGGCAGTCGAAATACTAACGACGATTTTAGCCGACACGCCTTCCGGCAGACTTTACAAAAGTTTGGTCGAAACAAAAAAAGCGAGTGCGGTTGGCGGCTTTGGCTTTGCACTAAAAGAGCCGAGTTATAATCTGTTTTTCGCCCAACTTCGCAAAGAAGATTCGCTCGACGCGGTGCGAGAGGCGATGACGGAAACCATCGAAAATGCGGCGAAGACTCCGCCGACAAAAGAAGAGGTCGAACGCGCCCGGACTTCTTTGCTCAAGGATTTTGAACTCAGTTTGAACGATTCGAACCGCGTCGGCCTGGAACTGAGCGAATATGCTGCCCAAGGCGATTGGCGGCTGTTTTTCCTGAACCGCGACCGTTTGCGGAAAGTTACGCCGGAAGATGTAAAACGGGTTGCGGAAAGCTATTTCAAACAGTCAAACCGGACACTCGGCATTTTTGCGCCAACAGAAAAGCCCGACCGCGCCGAAATTCCGAATATCAAAGACGCGGACGTGGCGGCTATGGTAAAGGATTACAAGGGCGATGCGTTGGTGGCGGAAGGCGAAACATTCGACCCGTCGCCCACGAATATCGAATCGCGTGTCAGACGATCCAAAGTCGGCGGAATCGATGTCGCGCTGCTATCGAAAGAAAATCGCGGCGACGCGGTGGCCGCGAATTTAATTCTGCGTTTCGGCGACGAGAAATCCCTGATGAATCGCGCGAATGCCGCTCAATTTGCGGGACAGCTTTTGCAGCGCGGAACAACCAGGCGTACGCGACAGCAAATTCAAGATGAATTCGATAAGCTGAAAGCCCGCGTGTCGGTTTTTGGCGGAGCGACCAGCGTGAATGTCATTATTGAAACAACGCGCCAGAATCTGCCCGCCGTGATGCGTCTGGTCGGCGAAATTTTACGCGAACCGATTTTCCCGCAGACAGAGTTTGACCAACTCAGGCAGGAAACCTTGACCCAAATCGAAAGCCAAAAGAGCGAACCGACGTCGATTGCTTTTACGGAACTCAACCGGCACTTTAATATCTATCCGAAAGGGCATCCGTTTTATTCGAGCACGATCGAAGAATCGATCTCGGAAATCAAGTCGGTAACCTTGGACGAAGTGAAAAAGTTTTACAAAGATTTTTACGGAGCGTCCAACGGACAAATGACGGTTGTCGGCGATTTTGACGAAAAGGAGATTTCGGCCCTGACGCAGGAGCTTTTCGGAAATTGGAAAAGTCCGGGCGGCTATACCCGCATAAAAAGCGAATATCGCGCCATCTCGCCCATAAATAAGTCGCTCGAAGCCCCCGACAAGGCTAATGCGTTTTTTGTCGCTCGCATGAATATCAAGATGCGTGACGATAACGCCGATTATCCGGCGTTGACATTGGGCAATTATATGCTGGGCGGCGGATTTTTGAGTTCGCGTTTGGCGGTTCGGATTCGCCAAAAAGAAGGTTTGAGCTACGGTGTCGGTTCAAATTTCAACGCAAGTTCGCTCGACGAGTCGGGATCGTTTTTTGCAAACGCGATCTACGCGCCCGAAAACGCCGAAAAGTTGGAAGCCGCGTTCAAGGATGAACTCGCCAAGCTTGCCAAAGACGGCTTTACAGCGGAAGAGATCGACGCCGCGAAAAGCGGCTGGCTGCAAAGCAGGCAGCTATCGCGTGCCCAGGATCGCGAGCTTTCAGGCCGGTTGAACAACTATTTGTTCTTAAACCGAACGATTGCGTGGGATGCGGATCTTGAGAGTAAGATCAAAGCCTTAACCGCCGATCAAATCAATACGGCGATGCGAAAATACATCACCGCTGAAAACATCACGATCATCAAAGCCGGTGATTTTGCCAAGGCAAAAGCGAAGGCTGTTCAATGATCGCACGACCAACTCTACAAGGACGCGAAGTTTCGGCTTCGCGTTTTTTGTTTCAAATGCTGAAGTTTTCAACGGAATCCGCTAAAGTTAGAATTTGTTTTGCCGTGCAAATCTTATGAAATACGGACTAATTGCGGGCAACGGCGATTTCCCCTTTCTGGTCATCGAAGGCGCCGGGAAACAAGGGGAATCGCTCGCCGTTGTTGCGATAAAGGAAGAGACCGACAAACGCATCGAACAGGCTGCGGCTAAATTTGTGTGGGTCGGCATCGGCCAGCTCGGCAAGATGATCTCGTTTTTCAAGGACGAAGGCGTTACGAAAGTGATGATGGCCGGACAGGTCAAGCATGTTCAGCTTTTTTCGGGCGCCGTACCGGACGTTCGGATGCTAAAAATGTTATGGAATCTTCCGCGCCGGAACACGGTTTCGCTGATCGGCGGTATCGCGGCCGAACTGGAAAGAGACGGCATCGAGCTCATCGATTCGACGTATTTTCTAAAGGAAAACCTTGCGGAAAAAGG
>JANNGV010000143.1:0-3143 GCA_031404055.1 Chloracidobacterium sp. | reverse complement strand
AAGCGCTACACCACAGATATCGATGTGCGGGTCACGATCAATCGTAGCCACGGTGATTACGAGGCATTCCGGCGCTGGGAGGCGATTGATCCAGTCGCTCACCGCGAAAACTTTGAGCTTGATGAAGACGATCCAATTGCCCTGGAGTTCGCCGAGCGTCAAATCTGGCTTGAAGATGCGGTTCGGCGGCAACCCGGTATTAACGCAGGCGAATTTATTGAAGAACCGCTCGAAGCTGCAGAATTTGGGCGCATCGCTGCCCAAACGGCGAAACAGGTTATCGTTCAGAAGCTGTAAGGTTGAAAACAGCAACGGCGGTCAAAGACCGCTTCTAAACGACGCTCATAACGCGTAATCCGGGTTGGATGCCGACTTCGGATTTGGCTTGGTCGGGCATAGCTCACCTCAACCAGATCGCATACAAAAGAATTTGTTAAGAAAGTGTAAAATCGTCGCATTTTGGCTTGATTATTCCTTGACTTTCCGAAACTAAGTATTTAGACTTCTCTACGTTGCTGGTCAATTAAATATCTCGCGTCTGCTTTTCGTGTATTGTGATTTTTATCAATACTGAATTCGTTGGACTTTCTGTATCCATTGCCGGCACGGAAATCTGTTGCCCCGCATTGAATGCTCATTAAAGTTCATAAGTTGGAAAAGTTGGACCAAAGCTCAGGTTAGTCCATCGGTTTGCCTATATCGATGACAACTTGTGTTATTGTTCCTATCATCAAAAACATAGAAACGTTTCGTAGCCCTTGACCTAGTTTGGCACCGGAAATTTAGGGAGGAATTAGCGATGTTAGATCAATTAGTTGAGTCAAAAAGCCACGCCAGCGAGGACACACGGCGAAGTAGTTTTCTTTTAACTACCTTCGTTATCATGACCTCGATCCTCATGAGTGCCTGGCTTTACAGCCTCTTTGCAAAGGATTACGGCATGGGCGGCGACGAGCTTTCGCTTGAAACGCTCGTGGCCCCGCCGGTGATCGAGGAAACCCCGGAACCGGAGCCAGAAAAGGAGCCCGAAAAGCAGAAGGATCCGAATGTCGATGTGCGTAAAGAGATTATTCAGTCAATGGCTGAATCTCCGAAACCGCCGAAAGAGATCAGTGTTGTCAAGCAGACGATCCCGCCCAGAGATCCGGATAAATATACCGTAAAGGGCGACATTAACTTCAGTGCCCAAAATGCTCCGCCGCCCGACTATAAAGGTCCGGTAAACGTAGGCGGAACAGGCAGCGACAGCGGACTTCCGGGTCAGGGCGGCACGGGCGACACAGGGGCGGCACCGCCTCCGCCTCCGCCACCGGTAAAGAAAGCGCCACCCAAAACGGTTTCCGGCGGCGTGCTGAACGGTAAGGCGACCAGCCTGCCAAAACCGGCTTACCCGCCAGCGGCGAGAGCAGTTCGGGCAAGCGGCGCGGTTAGCGTGCAGGTGCTGATCAGCGAATCGGGAAGCGTAATTTCGGCCAGTGCGGTCAGCGGGCACCCGTTGCTCAGAGCGGCCGCGGTTGGCGCGGCCCGCGGCGCGCGATTCAGCCCGACAATGCTTTCAGGCCAGCCCGTTAAGGTTTCGGGTGTTATCACATACAATTTTGTGCCTTAACCGGTCGAAAATTAATTATGAGAAACGGCTCCTATCGAGTCGTTTCTCATATTGCAGAACATTGCAATCATAAAATTCTTTTGACTTCTTTGGAGGAAAAATCATGACTTTTTTTGCTAGCCTTTTAGGATCGGATTTCCTGGGCACACTTTTGATGCTTGCCGAGGGAAGCACGAAGATCTCGTTCGGTATCTACGATATCGCCAAGAGTTTGACGATTCCGGGTTGGATCGTTATCGCGATTTTGTTGATCCAATCGGTTTACATGATCGCGGTCGGTATCGAACGATATCTGACCTACAACAAAGCTAAACAGCAGTCGCGCCAATATGCGCCGAAAGTTGCCATGGCCTTGAAAAACAGCAACATAGACGAAGCGATCAACATCAGCGACAGACATAAGGATTCACACCTCGCGATGGTTGTTTCGTCCGGCCTGAAGGAATTTGCCGCTCATCAGGGCAACACCGACATTTCGGCTGACGAAATGGAAGCATCGAAACGTGCCCTTGACCGCGCAATCGCCGTTAAAACCGCTGAATTGAAGCGTGGTCTGGCCGGTCTCGCAACCGTTGGATCGACCGCTCCGTTCGTCGGACTGTTTGGAACCGTCGTCGGTATCATCGGTGCTTTCGTCGCTTTGGCACAGGCTGAGAATGCCGGTATCGGTGCCGTTGGTGCCGCCATCGCCGAAGCTTTGGTTGCTACCGCGTTCGGTATCGCCGTGGCCGTTCCCGCCGTGTGGCTGTTCAACTACTTTACAAATAAAGTTACGAGCTTTGGTGTGGAAATGGAGAATTCAGCGTCTGAATTGGTTGACTACTTCATCAAACAGCGTACGAAAGCATTGAAGGGTTAGAAATAATATTCCACATTCCAAATTCCAAATTAAATCTGGAATCTGGAATCTGGAATCTGGAAGGGGGAATAGTTGCCATGGGAGCAGCAATCGGTGGAACCGATGAATATAATTCGGAGATTAATGTAACTCCGATGGTTGATGTAATGCTCGTGCTGCTGATCATCTTCATGATCGTCACACCGCTATTGCAGCAGGGAGTCACGGTCAATCTTCCGAAGGACATGAATACTCCGGAAGAAGATGCCGAGATTACCAAGGACACGTCAGTTGTTATTTCGATTCCTGATAACAACAACTTTTATATCGGCAAGGAACAGCTTCCGCTGGCATCGCTCGCGGATAAGATCAAAACGATGATGAAAGACAAGGCGCCCGACAAGCGAATCGTTTACATCAAGAGTGGCGTTGACGTGAATTACGGGACTGTTGTCGAGGCGATTGACGTCATTCGCAAACAGGACATCGATAAAATCGGATTGGTCGCGGACAAAAAGAAAGGCGGAGGAGAGGCTCCGGCTCAGTAAGCGGGAGTCCCCTTTAACCTATTCAGGCTTCGCCCTCAAGCCAAGGTCCGGGTTCGGTTTGGCCCAGGGATCCAGCTGAATCAGGTCAACCCGGAACTCCGCCGCGCGCGCGCCGCGGCCCAAGCCGAGGGGGGCACAAGCGCCACAC
>JANNGV010000142.1:0-10776 GCA_031404055.1 Chloracidobacterium sp. | reverse complement strand
CTTCGTGCCGATAACATTTTGATCGACATTGCATATGCCGGCGATATTAGAAAGAGCTCCGTTAGGGTTTGCTTCGGGCGACAGCTCACCGTTCTCGTCACAATAGCGACAAACGCTCTGACCGTTCTCTTCGAGCGAGTTCATCGTCTCTTCGTCGCAAACATAGTTCCCCTCGGCGTGAGCAATAGGGATCGACAGCACCTTTCCTTTCCCAAGCTCGCTTGTGTAGGGCGTGTTAGTGTTCTCGGTGCGAATGTTGACGTGCTTGCATACAAAATGCAGATCGGCGTTCCGCATCAACGCTCCCGGAAGAAGACCGGTTTCGCATAAGATCTGAAAACCATTGCAGATGCCGAACACAAACTTCCCGTCCGCCGCAAAATCCTTGACGGCATTCATCACCGGCGAAAAGCTTGCCAATGCACCGGCACGAAGATAATCGCCGTAAGAGAACCCGCCGGGAATCAATATCGCGTCGTAGCCGCTGAGGTCCGTGTCCTTATACCAGACAAAATCAACCGGCTGGCCAATGTGCTTCGACACGACGTGATATGCGTCGTGATCGCAATTCGAACCGGGAAAAACTATTACTCCAAACTTCATAATTAGTGATGAGTGATGGTGATGAGTGATAAGTTTCGATAAACATCTTACATTTGTCACTCAACACTACTGAACTATTTCGACCCGATAATCTTCGATTATTGGATTCGTCAAAACCTCTTTTGCGATCTTCTCAGCTGCCTCACGAGCTTCGGCCTCCCCCGCCGCATCGTCAAGCGCTATCTCAAAATACTTGCCTTGCCGTACATCCAAAATGTCCCTGTACCCGAGCGATTCAAGAGAATGATGGATCGCTTTGCCCTGCGGGTCGAGGACGCTTGGCTTGAGCGTTACATATACTTTTGCTTTCATTTAACTCCTCAAAATAAATTCTAGATTGTGGCGTAAAATCTTGTTTTAATCAACGTCATGTGATAACTTTCCACGGTCCTCATTTCTGCTGGTTCTTGTAAACATTCAATTCCCTTAAAGGAGAAACTTTTTATATGCAAAATATGTCTGGCGGTAAAACTGCACTCGGACTCGACGCTAACGTCGGTGCATTACTCTGTTATTTACTGAATGTCGTCTGTTATTTGGGCGTTGTTTACAGCATTGTCGTGCTGGTTACCGATAAGGCCAACAAGCTAACCCGGTTTCACGCAGTGCAATCCCTTTTATTGCTGGCGACCATGATCGTCGTTGGAATTCCGCTGTATATTGTGATGATTGTCGGTGTATTTATAGACGCCGCGATTGGACTTCCGGTAATATCAGGGCTCTCGGGTCTAGTGATCGGAATTATCGGAATCGCGGTTTTTGTATTCACGATTATTGCTGCGATCAAGGCATACGGCGGCGAATTATATAAGGTCCCGGTGGTAGGAAATTTTGCCGATAAGTGGTCGAATTAGTTAATTGACCCTCGCAGATCTTAGTGAAATTTCGCAAGTATTTTTTTATCTATTGCGCGGGCAATCTCTTCGACGAACCGATCGGAAGTGTTGCCCGCATTTCAGTTAAACACGGATGATATGTTTCAAAGCTCTCAATGGCAAAATGTGATAAACTGCTGGAAAAAGCTCGGAATTCACCGAACAATTTCAGCTTTGCGGAAATTTGCGAACTGGCGGAATGTAATGGTTTCGTTTTCCAACGACAGTCGGGCTCTCACGTTATTTATGAGCATCCGACCCTAGGCATTGAAAATAATCGGATAGTGAATTTTCAGAATTTCAAAGGAAAGGCCAAGGCATATCAGGTGCGTCAATTGCTGAAAGCAGTATCGAAACTGAAAGATGAAGAATAAATACGCGATTCACATATTTTGGAGTGATGAGGACGGAGGTTTTGTTGCCATTTGCCACGAATTTCCTGGTCTTTCCGCCTTCGGTGAAACACGGGAAACGGCCTTGATCGAAGCTCAGATCGCGTTAGACTTGATGATAGAGACTTATCGGACTAAAGGGCTATCGCTGCCTGAGCCGGACTCATTGCTCGTCGCTGCCTAGTCAAATACTCTCGCAAAAACCCTTTCGACATTCCGTAAATAGTGATTTACATCAAAGACGCGGGCAATTTCTTCGGCGGATAAATGCGAAGAGATGTCGGCGTCTTTCATTATCAAATCTTCATACTCGCCGCCTTCGTCCCAAACTTTCATAGCGTTTCTCTGCGTCCAGGAATACGCGTCTTCGCGCGAAATGCCTTTTTGAGTTAGAGCAAGAAGTAGCTGCCCGCTGAAAACAAGGCCGCGGGTCAGATTCAGGTTCTTGAGCATATTTTCCGGATAGACGATCAGAGTGTCCAAAAGGCTCGTTGTCTTCGCCAGGATATAGTCGAGCGTCGCCGAGGAATCGGGCAGGACGATCCGCTCGGCGGACGAGTGCGAAATGTCGCGTTCGTGCCAGAGAGCTACATTCTCAAGACCGACGATAGAATTCGCCCTCACCGTTCGCGCCATTCCGCAAATTCTCTCGGACAGGATGGGATTTCGTTTATGCGGCATCGCCGACGAGCCTTTTTGCCCCGTTTTGAATTTCTCCTGCGCTTCGCGCACTTCCGTCCGCTGCCAATGCCGCACTTGAAGGGCCATCTTTTCGAGCGTCGAGGCGATGATAGCAAGCGTGCAAAGATATTCGGCGTAGCGGTCCCGCTGGATCACCTGCGTCGAAACATCGGCCGCCTTCAAGCCCAGCTTCGCACAAACACGCTCTTCAACATCGGGCGAAAGGTGAGCAAATGCACCGACGGCACCGCTGATTTTTCCAACCGCAACCGCGTCTTTTGCCCTAACCAGACGTTCCCGATTCCGCTGCGTTTCGGAATACCAAAGAGCCCAAACCAGGCCGAATGATGTCGGTTCGGCGTGAATGCCATGCGTCCGCCCGATCTGCGGCGTTTCCTTGAACTCAAATGCACGCCGCTCCAGAACGGGCAAAAGCTGGTCGATTTTGGCGAGAAGAATATCGCAGGCTTCTTTCAACAACAATGCGTTTGCGGTATCAACGACGTCGCTCGATGTCAGCCCGTAATGAACAAAACGCGCCGCCGCGCCAATGTTCTCCGCAAGATTTGTTGTAAAGGCTATGACATCATGATCAGTCGTCTTTTCTATCTCATTTACGCGCTCGACGGTAAATGCCGCCTTTGACTTGATTTGCTCAAGCGCATCGGGCGGGATTATGCCGTCTTCGGAATGGACTTCGCAAACGGCGATCTCGACATCCAGCCATTTTTGAAATTTATTTTGAAGCGACCAGATCGCTCCCATTTCGGGTAATGTGTATCGTTCGATCATATCTAAATGAGGGATTACTCGTCTCAACGCGATCAGGCAACTTCGTCAGCGGTCGATGCCACCGAGGCGTTTTGATCCAAACTCTTCTCGTTCACTTCAGTGTCGCTGTCACCCAGCACGCCCTGAATATAAACCATTTGCACGACCACCATTACAACGGCCAATAGCGGTGTCGCGAGGACCAAACCCAAACCGCCGATCATCACGCTTAACGCAAGCTGAAAGATAATTGTCAAAGCTGGTGGTAATTCGACAGTTTCACGTTCGATTATCGGCGTGACGAGGTTCGATTCGATCAACTGCACACCGATGTACAAAGCAAGCACGTATAGCGATGTGATCGGGCTGTCGATAAACGCAAGCAGAATTGCCGGCAACGCCGAAAGGATCGGCCCGAAATTAGGGATAAACGATAACAATCCGGCGATCAAGCCCAGGGTCAGCGCAAGCGGAACGCCGATTATCGAAAGTCCTATCCACGTCAAAATGCCGATAAAGATCATCGACCCGACCTTGCCGATAAGCCACCATTGCAGTGTCTCGGCGATGGAGTTAATGATCTCTCTTACGCGCGTGCGCCGGTCAATCGGGAACAGCTTGGTGAACCCGTTGGCGTAAAAGTTTGGCTCCGTTGCGAGATAAATTGCAAGAAGTATTGCAACAAAAAAGTTCCCGATCGCTCCGAGTGTAGATGAAAAAAAACCACCGACGTTCGTCAAAAATCCCGACGAGGTTATCATCTGCTTTACATCCTCCGTGCTCGGCAATTGTTCGATGATTGCCCGGCCCCATCCGAATTGTGAGATATAGTTTCCCGCCTGTTGCGCGGAACGCGGCAGCTCTTCGCGCAGATGCCTGACCTGCTCCGCGACACTTGGCGCAAGCAGGGCAACGGCACCTCCGATAATCAAAAGCAGCAATACGGCAACGAGAAGCACCGCCCAACCTTCTCCTACTTTTATCCAGCGTCGAGCAAAGTCGGCCAGGCCGCGTACAAAGATCGCAAGCAATACACCGGCGAAAACGAGCAGAATAATATCAAAAATGTAATAGAGAAGAACGACCAGCAAAATGGCGAGCAAAACGATGCCGACCGTGATCAAGACACGGTCGACAAAAGATCTTTCGGATTGCGGGGTTAACGTCATTCTAGATAACGCGTCTATCGATCAGCAATTCCGCGTTGAGGATTGCCGACCCCGCCGCACCGCGAACGGTATTGTGGCTGAGCGAAACAAAGCGATAATCAAAAACATTGTCGGGGAAAACGCGGCCGATCGTGATGGACATTCCATTGCCGTTGTCGCGGTCCAGCTTTGGCTGCGGGCGCCCCGGCTCGTCCGATACTTCCATAAAGTTTTTCGGCGAGGAATGCAGGCCAAGCGACGGGTAGGATTTCATAGCTTCTACTACTTCTTCGAGCGTTGTCGTCCGCTTCAGATTTACCCGCACCGAGCACGTGTGCCCATCAATGACATTCACCCGAAAACATTGAGCCGACACCGTAAAATCCGCCTTTTTTATGCTCCCATCAGAAAACTCCCCCAGTATCTTCTGTGCCTCTGTCTCCACTTTAGGTTCTTCGCCCGCAATATAGGGCATGACGTTATCGGTAATATCAAGCGACGGAACGCCAGGGTAGCCGGCGCCTGAGATCGCCTGCATGGTCGTAACTATAGCCGATTCGACGCCGAAGCTTCGGTTCAACGCAGCAAGCGGCGGAGCAAAACTAGCAACGGCACAATTAGGATTAGTTACTATAAATCCTTTGCCATAGCCGCGTTTTTGCTGTTGGGCCGGTATTAGACCAAGGTGATCGGCATTTATTTCAGGTATTAAAAGCGGAACGTCTTCGTCCATTCGATAGGAGGACGAATTACTGATTACCGGATATCCCGCCCTCGCAAATGCTTCTTCAGTCTCACGAGCGGCCGATGATGGAAGGCTTGAAAAAACTATGTCGCAATCGATCGGAGGTTCGATGGGCCGAACGACTATATCCCTGATATTCTCCGGGATCGAGCCAGCCAATTTCCAAGCGCACGCTTCAGAAAATTTTTTACCCGCCGAACGCTCAGACGCCGCCAACGCAGTCACTTCAAACTGCGGATGATCCTGGAGAAGTTGAATAAATCTCTGTCCTACCGTTCCGGTAGCACCGAGAATTCCTACACGATATTTCTTCACTTGCCTTTTTCCTTTAACCTTTTAGTTGCCGATTGCTTCTTTCATCCTTCGCACACCTTCGACCATTTTCTCTTCGGTATTGCAAAACGAAATTCTCAAGAAGCCCTTCGCTTCTGTGCCAAAAGCTACGCCCGGAACCGTGACGACTCGATTTTGAAGGCATTTTTCCGCGATCTCAACGGCGTCACCAAGTGAACGAACATCAAGCATCGTATAGAACGCTCCTTCTGGAGATGTTGCACGCAGGCCAAGCTCTTTCTTAAACAGATCGACCAAAAACGAGCCGCGTTTTTTGTACACATCACGGGCATATTGCTTAGCGGCCTCCGCTTCTTCGGTCCAGCCGAGCAACGCCGCTTTTTGCGTGATCGCGGAAGTGCACACAGTCAAAAATCCGTGCAGCGTTTGTATCGCTTGCATGATCTCTGGCTGCGCGCTCGCTGCCCACCCCATGCGCCAACCAGTCATGCTTAGCGACTTTGATAAACCGCTGACAATAATTGTCTTATCGTAATATTCCGAAGCCGAATGCGGTTTTTCCCCGAAATAAAGATCGCTGTAAATTTCGTCCGAGATCAAATAAATTCCGGTATCTTTGAGCGCGTCGGCGATCTGCCGCAGATCATTCCCGGTAAATATTTTACCGGTAGGATTCGAAGGCGAAATGACAACGGCGGCTTTCGTTTTTTCTGTAATTTTGGATTTGAAATCCGAAATATCAAATTTGAAATCCTCATCCGCCGGCAGCCGGTAATATACCGGGTTTCCCTGCGAAATGTTTACGCACGCATCATATGCAGGAAATCCCGGATTCGGAAGAAGCACTTCATCGCCCGCGTCAACAATACAAAGAAACGCCGCCGTCATCGCCTCCTGCGAACCGACCGTCACGACAACTCCGCTCATCGGCAAATTCAAATGCGGATATTGCTCGGCGATCTTAAGACGCAGTGCCGGGATGCCGGGATGCGACGTATAGCCGTTTTGTTCGTCCAAAGCAACACGGGCCGCTTCTTCGCGTAGAAACTGCGGCGTCGGGAGGTCCGGCTCACCGAGGCCGAAATTGATGCTGTCCGGCAAGGCACGCTCAAAAAACTGCCGGATCAGCGTCGGCTGTAGGCCGCGGAGACGCCGGGGCAACTCAAATAACGATTTTTCTCGTACTGAAATCATCGCCGTTTATACACCTCGCTGCGATGACCTATGAAATGAATTAAAATCTTCTCGTCCTCGCGTAATTCGTAAATTATACGGTAATTGCCTTCACGCAATTTTGCTAAACCCGCGAGATCTCCTCGAAGCCAGATAGGTTCCGCCGATTCCGCATTTTCGGCAAGCCAATGAAGTTTGCGGCCGATCCGTTTAGCGACTGATCTATCGAGTTTGTTGATATCCCGAATCGCTTCGTCCAAAAACAGGATCGAATACATAACTAGCTTCGACCGAGATCCTGCATTACTTTAGCCATAGGCACACCGCGTTCACCTTCCCGGACACGCAGCATCTGAGCAACAAGCCTCGCCCTGAGTTCATCGTTGATGTCCAAATCACTGTCCTCGGCAATAAGTTCAGAGAGTTTTTCTTCAACAACATCCGCAATTAATGTTCGGAGCTCGTCAACCGTCATTTGAGAAACCGTCATTTCCATAGCTTAATATTACACGATAAGCCCGGACTGTACGTCCCGATTTTTTTTAGACTCGTAACCACATCAACCCGCGTTGTCACTTCTCTTGGTTTCTTCCTCGATTTCCTCTCGCACCGTACCGACCTCGACGTTGTACTCGCCTTCGGCCTGCGTTATCGGATCACCGGTCAAAATCCCGCCGATGGTCTCAATCTCACCAAGGATCTTTTGCCCAAGTCCGGTGATGCTTTCCGCAAGCCCGCTCTTTTCGCCTTCCAGTTTCTGATCGTTCATTTTTTTTACTCCGTGCTTATAGTATGCGATTTCCGGCGATTGATAAATAACGCAAGGGTGGATTTACATTCTCGACCACCCGCGTTCGGTTTGTGTGAACTGTTCCGAGGTAGCAAGGGCAAAGCCGCTCGAGTCGATATGGCATTCAAATCGTTTCACCGTCAAAAACGGCCTGTCGATTTCGACCAGATTAAACGAATTGGCTTCGCCACGGCCCCGTGTCGAAGCCGCCGTTCCCGCCTGAATGATCAATGCCGAACGACCGCTTTCCAGTCTGTATCGATGGGCCGAATTCGTAATGCTACTGACATGAAGGTGCCCGGATAAAAAGATGTCCGCACCGCATTCGGCGATCTGCGGCATATACGTACCGGCACGACCGACAATATCGTCTTCGTCAAAGCCGCCCGGCAGGTCAAACGGATGGTGAGTGACAATTATCTTCGCCAACTTTTCGTCGAGATCGCACATCTTTTCACGGATGACGTCAACCTGTTCCTTGCCGATCCGTCCACCTTTTAGCGTGAACGACCGCGCGGTGTTTACACCTAGCACGACCATCTCGTCATCCTCGAAGAAAGGAAACATATCGCTCGTAATGAACCTTTTGTAATTCGCCAGCGGAGCTCTAAAACGGAGGAAAATGTTAAAAAGTGGCACATCGTGATTTCCCGGAACGACGATCTGCGGCATCGGCAGTTGATCGAGAAAACTGCGGGCCTCCGCAAATTGTGTTTTTCGTGCACGCTGTGTTAAGTCTCCGGAAACTACGAGAAGATCGGGCGCGATCTCAATGATCTTTTCGACCAGCCGGTCAACCACTGAGCCGTTGGCCTTGCCGAAATGAATATCCGAAATGTGAACTAAATTTCGCATATAATTATCCGGCGGGATCTTCTGCTCGTGGGACGATAACGGTTAACGCCTTTGGATGAATTCGATAATGCAGCGGGCTTTCCAATATCCGCACTTCCCCATCAAATGCTACATGAAGCCGCTTTCGACGTGTGTGGATAACCGTCTCTTCGGTTTTGACCGCCTCAAAATCCTTCCACTGTTTTACCATGCCGAAGACCGTACGGAACAACAGCAGAACTACACCCCGACGCCCGCCGCGGTGCAGGAAATATACGCTCAACTCGCCGCCGTCCATTTCGACACGGCGGCCGATCTTATACAGATCCATTTCGTATTCATTATTACCGACAAATACGAAAGGCGTTTTGCGAAGAAAGGTCTTATCACCAACCTTGATCCGGACCTTTAGAAATGGCGAAAGGCGAAACATTCTAAGCGTCGCCCAAAGCGCCGCCATCCATTTCCCACGTCCAAGCCGCTGCTGCCTTTCCCGCCGCCTGACGATATTGGGGTACAAACCGATACTCGAATTATTAATGAACAGATGCTCGTTCACTTCGCCAACATCGACTTGCCGTGCGTGCCCTTCGGCTATGACCCGAACGGCCTCGAAAAGGTCCTGCGGAATTTGAAGGTCTTTTGAAAAATTATTAAGGGTTCCGAGGGGCAGTACACCGAGCGTCTTATTCGCCTTTAAAACCTCTGCCGCGACCGTGCTGATCGTACCGTCGCCGCCGCCCGCTACGATAATTTCCGCGTCGCTATCCGCAGCCTGTTTCGCAAGTGCCTCGATCTCATCGCCGCCTTTGGCGAAATGGATTTTTACTTCGACACCATGAGCCGCAAACGCCTCGGCAAGAAGCAGTTCGGTGTCGCCCTCGATCACGCTGCCGGAATTCGTATTTATAATCACCTCGATCGGGCCGGGCATTTCGCTTACCTTAAATAATCCTCAAGTTTTGTCGATGCATCGGTTTTTTCGTCGCGGTATTTGACTATAATCGGACAGTAGATCGAGAGGCCGTTTTCTTTGCCGAAACCGGTCGTTATCACACGCGAGCCCTGAACCACGACGGCACCGGCGGGAACTTCGAGAGGTCTTTCGCCATCGGATTTGATAATTGTACTGTTCGGCAAATCGAACAGCGGCGTCGAACGGGTCAGTATAACGCCCGAAGCCAGCACGGCCCGCTCGCGCACTATCGTGCCCTCGTAAACGCCCGTGTTGCCGCCGACAAGCACGTCATCTTCGATTATTACGGGAACCGCGCCAACCGGCTCAAGCACACCGCCGATCTGGGCCGCCGCCGAAAGGTGTACCCGCTTGCCGATCTGCGCGCAAGATCCGACCAATGCATGCGAATCGATCATCGTGCCTTCGTCCACATACGCGCCAACATTTACATAACACGGCGGCACTAGCACTACATTCGGCGCCACATACGAACCATCCCGGATCGTCGATCCGCCCATGACTATGCGGACGCCGTCGTCCAGCGACATCGGCCGCAGCGGGAAAGTGTCCTTGTCAAAAAAGCGAAATGTCTCGGTCGGCTTCGACATCTCAACCATCTTGCCCATCCGAAACCCAAGTAGAATTCCCTGCTTTACCCACGGGTTGGCGTGCCAATTTCCATCGGTGTCTTTCTCAGCCGAGCGGATCTCTCCCGTTCGGAGCGCAGTCTTAAATTCTTCGTAAACTGCCCGACTGTCCGCATCGAACTCGGTTTTGACGGAAAGGGATTCTATTTTCTCTCGTAATGTCATTTTGACTTAGGTTCCTGAAGACGGTTGAATTTTCTCAAAGCCGCCTTCAGCCTATCATGCGGCAGAGCATAAACCGTATTTCCTTTGTATCCCGTCATCGTTTCCGCAGCGATCAGGGCATTTACGATGGCCTCTTCGGTTGCCTGGACCGTAGCCTCGAAAAGCGGATTTATCTTTTCGTTCGGAAGCATCACCAACTGCGAAGTCTCGTCAATTTTAGTAACCGCCACCGAATTTGCGGTCGAAAAAGCGATAAAAATATCGCCGGACGAATTTCCGCCGATGCCGCCCATCAATGCGATCCCGAGCGTCGCCCGCTTGACGATTCGTTTTAGCTGATGCGGAAGAAGCGGAGCATCGGTCGCGATCACCACGATTATTGAGCCAGTGTCTTCGTCGCCCTTGCCTTCGGTCGGCATCAATTCTGGGATTTCCTTTCCGACCGGAACGCCGGCTATTTTCATCAACCGCCGCGAGCCGTAATTTGACTGGACGAGCACACCAACTGTATAACCGCCGTCCTTTACTTCTAGAACACGGGACGCGGTTCCGGTGCCAGCCTTGAACTGATGAGCAACCATACCGGTGCCGCCGCCGACATTGCCTTCAGCCAAAGCACCGGGCCTTGCCGTATCGAGAGCGTTAAAAACGTGCTCCTTCTTGACGTGAAATCCGTTAATGTCGTTCAAAAAACCATCCC
>JANNGV010000141.1:0-9561 GCA_031404055.1 Chloracidobacterium sp. | reverse complement strand
GACTGCACTCCATCATTTACAAGGTCGAGGAAGAGATCAAGGCCGCGATGATCGGAATGCTCGACGCAATCGAGAAAGAAGTCATTTTGGGCAAAGCGCTTGTGCAGGAAACGTTCAAGGTCTCAAAGGTCGGTGTCATTGCGGGTTGCCGCGTTACCGATGGCGTCATCAAACGTCAGGCCAAAGCACGGCTTATTCGTGACGGCGTTGTCGCCTGGGAAGGCGAGATCGCGACGCTCAAACGCTTTAAGGACGACACGAACGAGGTCAAGCAAGGTTTCGAATGCGGTATCAGTCTGGTCAACTTCAATGACCTGAAAGTCAATGACGAGATCGAAGCGTTTATCATCGAGAGGACCGCGGCGACGGAGTTGTAAATGGCATACGCACGATATGGTGTTAAAAGTCCCGAATGGTGGAAGCATCTGAAATACCGCAAAAGAACGTTTTGGAAAAACGTGCGTGCGTCGTTTAAGCGTAATTTGAAAGACTTTCATAACGAAAGATGAGACGCCCCGAGAAAATGGCTGAGGCCTTGAGAGAAGAGATCGCGGAAGTTGTCGGTTTTGAGCTTGAAGACCCGCGTGTGTTGGCCGTTACGGTTACCGACGTTAAAGTTTCGGACGATCTTCGGGACGCGAAAGTTTATGTACTCGTTGACGGCAGCGAGGACGAGATCAAGAAAGCGTTATCCACGCTGCAGCGGGCCGCCATATATGTTCGGCAGCAGGTGGCAATGAATCTAAGTTTGCGACACGCCCCGCATCTTTTTTTCGTTCGTGATACCGCGGAAGAGAACGCCGCAAGGATCGGAGATATCTTGCAGGATCTGAAAAATAAGGGTGAATTTGAGGAAAGGAAGGAAACGAATGGTGAATGATGAATGATGAATGATGAATGATGAATCAAAGCCTTCTTTATTCACCATTCATCATTCATCATTCACCGTTCACCATTCACTAACTAGTGTTAAGTCAAGTAGTTGAGCTAATTGAAAATAAGCAGAAGTTCGGTATCACGACGCACATAAAACCGGACGGCGACGGAGTAGGCTCATCGCTCGGTTTGTGCTGGCTTTTGCGGAGTTTGGGTAAATCGGCGGAGGTTATCGTCCGCGGCGAAGTGCCTGTTGCATACCACGAGCTTCCCGGGGCAGATGAGATCCGCGACATTGACAAGGTCGACCGCGAATACGATGCGATTTTTGTAATCGAGTGCTCCGATCTTGAACGGCCGGGCATTGCCGGACTCGAAAACGAATTCACCGTCAACATCGATCACCACGCAACGAGCGAACATTTCGGCACGATCAATTGGATCGATTCGACGGCCTCCGCGGTGGGAGAGATGATCTACAATCTGTGTAAAGCCATCGGCGGACGCGTCACCCGCGAGATCGCCGAATGCGTTTACATGGCGCTTGTCACCGACACGGGTTCATTCCATTTTTCAAACACCACCGACCGCACATTAAAGGTCGCCTCCGAATTGATTAAGGCCGGCGTTAAACCTGCCGCGATCTCCGAATCCGTATACAATAATTATCCGTGGTCACGCATCGAGCTGATGCGGCAGGTGGTCGCAACGATTGATCGCAACGAGTCCGGCACGGTTGCATGGATGCGGCAGACGCTGGACATGAGGGAGAATTCCGGTGCGGTTGACGGTGACAATAATGGATTTGTAAATATTCCGCTCGCGGCAAAGGAAGTCCTTGCGTCTTTCTACATGCGTGAAGTCGGCCGCGACAGCTATCGGGTGAGTTTACGTTCAAAGGGCGACATTAACGTCGCGCGCGTTGCGGAGAAATTCGGCGGCGGCGGGCATAGGAACGCGGCCGGATTTAAGATCGAAGGCAACTGGGACGAAAAGGAATCGGAGATCGCTCATATTGTCGAAGAGGCCGTCAAGAAAGCCAACGGCACGTCGATCGATATTACTGAAAGTTGATTTCGGTTAAGCTGAACAGGTTCGATCGAAAACGCTCATGCCCGCAACTAAAGAAAAAAGATACAAATGGCGACGCGGTGATTATCGTGAAAAAACCAAGGGCCTCCTGATGGTAAACACGGGCGACGGCAAAGGTAAAACGACAGCCGCGCTCGGTGTCCTTGTCCGCGCCGCCGGCCGCGGTATGAAGTGCTGTATGATCCAGTTCATGAAGTCGAAAACCGACCGCTACGGCGAGCACGAATCGCTCGAACAGCTTGGCGTCGAAGTCCACACAATGGGCGATGGTTTTACCTGGGACACAAACGATACCGCTCAGGACATCGCAACATCAGAAGAAACCTGGAATCTCTGCGTCGAAAAAATGCGCAGCGATGATTACGACCTGCTCGTATTTGACGAGTTCATCTATGTTTTAGATTATAAGTTTCTTGATGTCAAAAAGGTGCTGGATGAAGTGAGCCAGGTTCGCGAGTCGCAGCCGAATCTGCACATCATTATGACGGGACGAAACGCACCGGCTGAGCTTATCGAGGCGGCCGATCTGGTGACAGAGATGAAAGAGATCAAACATCCATTCCACGTGGGGATATTTGCCCAACAGGGAATTGAGTTTTAGGACGTCTGGATTTCCGCCTTGAGGCGGCTTCTTCGTACGCCGCATAGCCAACTAAAGTTGGAACGTCGAACTCATGAAGCAAAAAGTCGAAACTCGAAAACCAAACGGGATCGTCGATTACATCGCACTTGCGATAACGACGTGGGGCGTTGGATACGGTCCGATTGCTCCGGGAACGTGGGGTTCGGTCGTTGGCGTTATTGTTTATATTGGGATCGCTAAACTGGTTGCTGCAATACTTTCCTACTTTTCAATGTTCTCGACGCCGGTTTGGCCGATCTTAGCCGAATATCCAACAACTGCGTTACCAATCCAGGTCACCGCTTGGATTTATGCTGGAATCGGCATATCACTCGTTTTGTTCTGCTTGCTAGGCATTTGGTCATCCGGCCGCTCGATCCCGTTGCTCGGCAACACTGATCCGTCCGAAGCCGTCGTTGATGAGGTGATGGGGCAGTTAATTACGTTCCTTTTCATCCCATTTGGCTTGAGCTGGCCGTTCATTCTCGCTGGTTTTTTGCTTTTCCGGATTTTCGACATCTGGAAGCCTTACCCGATCTACGATCTGCAGGTTTTGCCCGGCGGCATCGGCGTTTGTGCGGATGATATCGTTGCCGGTGTTTACGCGGGCATCTGTTTAGCAATCGGCTACGCGGTCTATTTATCGATATGAAAGTTCATGTGCTGCCGGGCGATTCGCTCCGTCCGGAATTTGAGAAAACAAAGCTTGACGGCGAAGTGATCGTTTGCCTCGAATGCCTGATATCGGGTGATGTCGATGCCGATTCGCTGCCTGAATTTTGGGAGCAGAGATCGCGGTTTATTCTTTCCGCGTTTGGCGAGGACGAGATCGAGTATCATGAAAAGGTCGCTGACGAGCTTGCCAAATTAATCGACATGCCCGAAGGTGCCGAAGTAAATTTGTGGTTCGAATATGAGTTATTTTGCAGTGTAAATATGTGGTTCTGCCTTTATTTGCTTCAAGATACGGGTGCCGAGGTCTATCGCGTCGAGCCGCTTGTTCTGACAGTAGAAGATCGATGGAAAGGATTTGGCGGGCTTGGTGCAGATGAGCTTGAGACGTGTTTCGAAGGCCGAAAGAAACTGACTGCGGACGAAATTACCTTGGGTGCGGACCTCTGGAATGCCTACCGTCACGGAAACCGCTCACGTTTGCTAGAGCTTTCAAAAGTGAAGTCTGAAAACTTTCCTTATCTGGAAGAAGCTTGCGAGGCGGCGATTGACAAAGAGACGCGTCCGCTCGAGATTTTACGCGATATTCGCGACGATGGGTTCAAGACTTTTCCTGAAATCTTTCCGGAATTTGTAAGCCGTGCGGGCGAGTACGGATTCGGCGACGTTCAGATAAAATATCTGCTCGAAAAGCTCACATAGCGTCATCGTTCTTCGGAGCGGTTTCAGGTTCTTCGATCGTCTCGTCTTTCTGAAAGATCCATCCCTTTCGCCAAAAAAAGATCAGTAGCCCGATAGTGACAAGGGCCATTACAGTCAGAGTCAAAAAATAACCGTTTCGCGTTTTTAACTCCGGCATGTTCTCGAAGTTCATCCCGTAGATTCCGGCGATGAGCGACAGCGGCAAGATGATGGATGAAAGGATCGTGAGCGTTTTCACCACGTCATTGTTCTTGTTTGCGACGACCGAAAAATGTATGTCGAAAAGTCCGCTAACAAGGTCGCGATAATTCTCCGCGAGGTCCGAAATTCTCAGCAAATGATCGTGAACGTCCCGGAAATACGGCAGAATAGTCTCGGGTATCTGGGGGAATTCACCGTGTGACATTCGGTAAAGCACCTCAAGCTGTCGCGACGAAATCCGCTTCATGCGGGCGACGCTTCGCCGCAGATCCATGATGTCTTCGAGAATGACGTTGCTGCCCTTTTTCATCGTCAGCACGCGTTCTTCAAGGCTGTCGATCTCCGTGTCAAAATCATCGACAAGCGGCATGTACAGATCGACAAGCTGATCGAGGATTTGGTGCAGAAGGTAAGATGCTCCGCGTTGGCAAGCAAATGTGCTGCTGCGAAGCTGCTGTTTGACGGCTTTAATACTGCGAAAGCGTTCGACATGAAAGGTTACGACGTAGTTCTTTCCAAGATATCCGTCGAGCTCTTTTGTCACGAAATTCGTCGCGCTCGTCTCGGCCGGTTTTACGCCATGGACAATAAAGTAAAAATAATCCGGGAAGGCCTCGATCTTCGGTTGATTGCGCGTCTCCAGACAGTCTTCCACTGTTAGATAGTGAAATTTGAAAACGTTGAGCAAAACGTCTTTTGTCGCATTCAGCTCTTCGTCGGTCTCGCCGCGGAAGTCTGCCCAAACGACATTGGTCTCGTCAGCGAGAAGCTCCGGAAGCTCTTCGACCGTCAAGCCTTCTTCAACCTTATTCGCCCCCTGACGGTAGACGAACACCTCCATAAATCCATGCTGCTTATTTTCTTCCATACGTGCCGGGCCACCGTGTTTTTTAACTGTCGCATTTTAACACAGGCTAGTTTGAAACATGAGTTCAGCAAGGTGCTGTTGCACAAACAAAACGTTGCCAATAGATAGAACATACGTTAGGCTATTCGCAACAGTCGTTCAAAGAGCTGTGTTGATGGCGTGAAATAAGAAATCATGCGAGTGGAAAGCTGGGACATGGGACAAGTGAGACGCCTTGCAATTCAAACAAACGGTCGCCAGAATATTCGGGTTGATCAATGTATGAGCGAGAAAGATATTACCCTACGCGTTGACGGCGTGACCAAACGGTATGGCGACTTTACGGCGGTTGAAGACCTGTCGTTTAACGTCCGTTCAGGCCGAGTTTTTGGCTTTTTGGGGCCGAACGGAGCGGGAAAAACGACAACCATCCGCATGATTGTCGGCATTACTGCACCGGATGAAGGGACGATTGAGCTTTTCGGCCAGCGAATGTCCCCCGATCTTCAAAACCGCATCGGTTATCTGCCGGAAGAACGCGGGCTGTACAAGAAAATGAAGATCGTCGATCAGCTAAGGTATTTTGCCGCGCTCAAGGACGTGCCGACCGCTGAAGCCGATAAACGCATCGATCGCTGGCTTGAACGGATGAACCTCGCTGAATGGAAAAATAAAAAGACCACTGACCTTTCAAAGGGAATGCAGCAAAAGATACAGTTCATCTCGACCGTGCTGCACGACCCGGACCTGCTGATACTGGACGAGCCTTTTTCAGGCCTGGATCCGATAAACGTTGAATTTATGATCGAGGTTTTGGCCGAATTCAAGACCCAGGACAAGACGATCATTTTCTCTACGCACTTGATGGAGACCGCCGAGCGGCTCTGCAATGACATCCTGCTTATAAATAAATCGCGAAAAGTGCTTTCCGGAAGCATGCGCGAAGTGAAGGAAAGCTATGGTAAGAATCTTATCGCCCTGCGCGGAGAAAATTTCGGTCAAGTTTTGGACGACCGGTCTTTTGTTTCAAAAACAGTCGCTCATGCCGACGAGATCGAAGTGCATCTCGCACCGGGAATCGATTCTCAGGAGTTATTAAAAAAGCTCGTCACGGCCGGCGGGACCATCGCAAAATTCGAAGAGATCGAGCCGCGCTTGAATGACATATTTATTGAGAATGTGAAGGGAGGTTCCGATTGAACCCGGATACGCAATGGATTTTTGCCCGCGAAATTACGCGAATGAAAACGAAAAAGAAATTACTTTTATTGTTTCGAGTGGATTAACCCACAGTTTGAAGGCCTTGCGAATCGAAAATATATTTTGTCTTTATTTTTCGCGTAATTTAGTGGGCAAAGCAGCATTGCGGTTTTTATATGAAGAAGTTTCTGGCGGTAGTAAAACACGAATATAGAAAGGTCGTTCTTAAATGGTCGTTTCTTATCAGCACGCTTTTGCTGCCGTTTCTGGCGGCATGTTTTGCCGTCGTTCCGGCAGTTATTTTTTCCATCAAAGGCGAGGCGACACGGATCATCATGGTCGATCCATCAGGCAAGGTCGCTCCAAGGCTGAAAGAAAATCTCTCGGCCGAGAAGATGATGGAAAAGACGCAGAAGGCGATGAAGGAATCTTTGACGGACCTGAACACTTCGCAGGCAGAAAAAATGCGTCAGAACAACGAGGTTTTTTCATCTGGTTTCAGATTCGTGGAGTTCGACGCGCGAGAAAAGACGCCGGAACAGATCAGGCGTGAGATGGTCGAGAAGATCACAGCGGACGAGATTGATGCCTATCTTTTGATTCCGGAAAATTTTATGGCTCCGGAGGCGGTTTTCGAGTTCCGTTCGCGTAAGGCCGGTGACTTCGGCGACAGCCGGGCATTCGAAAGAGCACTTAACGAGGCGGTCCGCTCGCAGCGGTTGGCCGACGCTAATATCAGCGAAGAAAGGCTCAAAGAGTTAAGCGGTAGCGTCAATCTCGACGAAAGCGGCTTAAACGAAAAGGGCGAAGAAAAGGACAGTACGGGCACCTGGGCGGCGGCTTTTCTGATCGGGCTGATGATCTACATCACACTGGCAATCTATGGCCAGGCGATAATGGCCGCAGTTGTCGAAGAAAAAGAAACGCGGATCGCCGAGATCCTTTTTTCATCTGCACGGCCGTTTGAACTTATGATGGGAAAGCTTGTTGGCGTTGGGCTTGCCGGATTGACGCAGTTGGGAATTTGGGTGGTTTCGGCCACTGCTCTGATTAGTTTCCTTGCTACGCAGGCGGATTTCAGCCAGATCATCGCTTCGATTCCTTCGATCACACCGCAAATGATCGCGTATTTTCTGATCTTCTTTTTGCTCGGGTTTTTTATCTATGCGTCGATCTTTGCATTGATCGGTTCGATGGTGACGACTGTGCAGGAAGGCGGGCAATTCGCATTTCCGCCGATCATGATATTGCTCGTTGGTTTTTATTTTAGCTTTGCGGTTATCCGCGACCCGAATTCGAGTCTTTCATTCTGGGTCTCGATCGCACCGTTTTTTGCACCGATCACGATGCCCGTCAGAATTCTTGCCGAGACTCCGCCCTTTTGGCAGATTGCCTTATCGATAGTTGTAAACGCGATTGCAATTGCCTGCCTTGTGTGGCTTGCGTCGAGGGTTTATCGTATCGGAATGCTGATGTACGGCAAGCGGGCTACAATTCCGGAAGTTTGGAAGTGGATAAGACAGCCATAGTCGAGATTTTTCCGGTCAACGCCCCGACTCGTCCGTGTTCAACGCAGATTTTTTCAAAAGTTCTGCGATGTCTCTGATCAAAAGCTCGGGCTCGAACGGTTTGGTGCAATACTTATCAAAACCGGCCTCGAACGCCTTTTGTTTGCTTTCAAACGAGGTAAATGCACTGAGCGCCATGGCCGGAGTCTTTCCGCCCGATTTTTCGGGCAGGTTTCTAATTCGACGAATCAGAGAATAACCGTCTTCGTCGGGCATACCAAGATCCGAAATTATTACGTCTGGAAGCGCGACGCCGGGTTTGGTGATTCCGGCAATCGCCGTTTTTACCGATTCAAAACTGGTGACGCGGGCGCCATTTTGCTCTATAAAAAGGTGAAGCACTTCGCGGGAATCAGCGTCGTCCTCAACGATAAAAATCTTCACACCTTCGAGAAGTTTGTGTTTTGTCAGGTCGATAGACGGCAATTCGCCGCTCACCGCCCTTTCACCTTCACTAAGCGGCAGCGTGACCGTGAACTTAGATCCCTTGCTCACGCCTCCGCTCTCGGCCTTGACAGCCCCGCCGTGTTTGGCAACAAGGATCTTTACGATCGAAAGCCCGAGGCCAAGCCCCGCATTGCTTTTGGCCTGATCAACGTCGCCCTGCGAAAACTGACTAAATATATTGGGCAATGCGCCTGGGTCAATTCCATGACCGGTATCCGAAACATGAACGTCCACGGAATCGATGCTGGTTTCAATTTCGATAGTCACACTGCCGCCTTCCGGCGTGAACTTTATGGCATTTGAGATCAGATTGCCGAAGACCTGCTGCAATCTGTTCGAATCGCCAAAAAGAGGAATGCTCTCGGAATCCGACCGGAATTCGAAGGTAATGCTGCGGGCTTCCGCACTAGGTTTTTGGGCCTGGAATGAATTTAGGACGATCTCGTATAGATTGGTTGACCGATATTCGAGTCGCAATTTGCCGGAAGCCACGCGGGCCGAATCTACAAGGTCGTTTATGAGCTTTGTCTGAAATCGGGCACTGCGTTCTATGGTTTCAAGAGCGTTCTTACGGGTCTCATCATCAACGTTCTTTGATAATAAAATCTTTGACCAGCCGAGAATTGCATTCAGCGGGGAACGCAGCTCGTGAGACACAAATGCCAGAAAAAAGTCTTTTGCCCGGTTTGCTTCGACGGCTTCCTCGCGGGCCCTTTTTTCGAGTTCGTGCACTCTCGCCAACTCTTCTCCGGCAAGTTTTTTTTCGGTTATCTTTTGGACAACGCCCACCATCCGATGCGGTTTTCCTGTATCGTCAAGAAATGATTTGCCTTCCGCACATATCCATTCGATCGTCCCGTCGGAAAATAAAAGCCGGAATTCTTCTTCATATTTTGTGCCTTCAAGCCGCGACTTACGCAGGAAGTTATCTACAAACTCGCGGTCGTCCGGATGAATAGTTGTACGAAAGTCTTCGTAACGAAGAGTTTCGTAAGCGGGCATCTGGAAAAGTTCATTGCAACGCGGCGTTGAATATATTCGGTTCTCTCGATAATCCCAAAACCACAGCCCGATCTCGGCATTCTCGGCCGCAAACAGAAGCTGTTCGCTAGCGGCCTCGGTGTGCTCGATCTCGCCCTTTCTGTCCGATACAGTTTGGCCGCATACGAAGACCTCTATCGTGTCCGCCCGGCCCTGCAATCGCTGAACATAAACCTCCATTGCTACTTTTTGGTCAGCGCTGATCCGGAAGTCCAGAATAAGTCTTGACTGTTCGCCCTTTACAGCATTTTCGACAGCCTTTTCGAAGATCTTTGATGTGTTTACGGATGACT